>JBAUCP010000393.1:0-7494 GCA_049677625.1 Occallatibacter sp.
GAAGGCCGCACCTATCCGATGCGCTCGAAGGAGCAGGCGCACGATTACCGGTATTTCCCGGAGCCGGATCTGCCGCCGCTGATTGTTTCGGCGGAGTTCTTGTCCAAAGCAAATGAAAAACTCCCGGAGCTACCCGAGGCGCGGCGCGCACGGATGATTGCCGAGTACGATTTGACGGGGCAGGATGCGCACACGCTGACCGCATCGCGCGAATTTGCGGATCGATTTGAAGCGGCGGCGAAGACGGCCAAGAATCCGCGGCGCGTGGCCAACGTGCTGCTGAGCGAGGTGGGCGGACGGCTGAAGGCGCTGGGTCTGGAGCAGGAGCAGTCGCCGGTTTCGATGGCGGGCATTGTGCAGGCCGCCGATCTGCTGGATGAAGGCAAGATCAGCTCGAAGCAGTTGAAGCAGCTCTTCGACGCGGCCTTTGAAAAGGGCGAGGACTTCGGCACAGTCTACGAGCGCGAGAAGCCGCAGCAGATTACGGACGCATCGGCGATTGAAAAGCTGATCGACGAGGTGATTGCGGCGAATCCCAAGCAGGTGGAGCAGTACCGCGCTGGCAAGAAGACCGTGGCCGGATTCTTTGTGGGCCAGGTGATGCGGGTTTCGAAGGGACAGGCCAATCCGGCGCTGTTGAATGAGCTGGTGGTGAAGAAGCTGGAGGGGTGAGATTTGTGGTTTCCCACCCTTTTCACGATGAGACTGTGAAAAGGATGGGGCACGGGGAGTTTGTGGTGGGTTGAGAGTGGCAGGGTTGGAGTCTGCGGTTTCCCAGGTTAGGCGCAAAAACAAAGACGCGCCGAACCTGGGGCACCCATGGTCGTGGTGGGTTGAGAGTGGGTGGGCAAGATTTGTGGTTTCCCACCCTTTTCACGGTGAGACTGTGAAAAGGATGGGGCACCCGGCGTTGCTTCTATTTCAATTTTAGGTCGGAGATGAAGTCTTTGCGGGCGTCCCAGGAGCTGACGGTTTTTACCGCGCTTTTTTTGCCGTTTTTCTCCGCCCACAGGTCGAAGTCCTCCGTCATGTTGACCTGGGCAAAGTGAAAATGGCCGTTTGTGAGGGACGAAAAACTGCGAATGGTCTTGGTCTTCTGGTTTTGCAGGAAGACGGTTGCGCCGGGGACGGGTTCGGAGTCCGCATTGAGCACGGTGCCTGAGACCGTTCGTTCGCCAAAGTTCTGAGCCTGGGCGGCGGGCGCCAACAGGGAGCCTCGCGACCCGGTGGGTATAATGCCTGCCGCCATTGCCCCGAATGCGGCAACCGCCAGCAGAGTTCTACTGCTAAACTTCACTCTTCCTCCTCGTCTTCCGCGAGCAGATCGTCTTCTTCCACGAGGTCGTCGTCAACGCGGGCCAATTCCAGCGGCTCGACGCCAACGACCTCATACTCCGTTCCGCACTCATCGCAGGCGACCACGTCGCCTTCTTCTACTTCGTCGATTTCGATATCCAATTCATTCTCGCATTCAGGGCAGCTGGGCATGGCAGCCTCCTCTCTTTCCTCAGGCAAAATTTTGATTGCAGGATCATCACAGGTTACGCCACTCTAAGAAGCTAGACCGGAATTCATGGGCCTTGGTGAAATCTGTCCAGCAACTCTTCATCTCCGGTCCGCAATGAGAACGTCTTCCGGAGACTTTTACAAGAAAGAAAAAGCCAAACAAACGGGTTTGTCATCGGGGCGCGCTCATTGCGGTCCCGCTATAGTTTTAGGGACAACCCGGCCTCAGGTCAAGGGTGGGCCCGGAAGGCCGCGCCATGACACGCGGGCACTCCAGCGTTTACCCTGAAGACTGCGATGCCCAGGCTTGGCTCCAGTCCGTTTGCGTTTCCTGACTTCACCGGCGCCACGCGCCGGCTGATCCTCATCAACTTAGGTACGTTCTTTGCCCTGCTGGTGGGCCAGTTTGCCCTGCGCGAGCAGGCGACCGCCGTGGCGTTTTCGCTCGAATTGATTCCCGGCGCGTTTATGCATGGCGCCATCTGGCAGCCGCTCACCTACAGCTTCATCCACCCCACGCTGCTGGGCACGCTCTTCGAGCTGCTCTCGCTGTGGTTCCTGGCCGGATTTCTCGAGATGCAGGGGCACAGCGCGAGCTGGGTCATGGGAATTTATGCCATCTCCGTGCTGGGAACGGCTGCGGCGGCGCTGGCCATCTACATTGCCGGCGGCACGCTGGGCTACGCGGTGGGCGGCTCGGCGCTCTATGGCTGCTTTGGCGGCATCTTCGGGCTGCTGGCTGCCATCGGCACGCTTTATGGTGATACGCAGTTCATGCTGTTTCCGCTGCCGATCGGAATCAAGGCGCGCTATCTGGCGGTGATCTACGCGCTCATCTCCATCGCCATGCTGTTCGGCGAGCAGCGCATGTACGCATTCGCCGAGCTGGGCGGCGCGCTGGCCGGTCTGCTGTGGATCAGGCTGGCGCCGCGGCGCGGCGTCTCGTTCCTGATGAGCGAGAGCTGGTACGGACTGCGCAATCGCTATTACCGCTGGAAGCGCCGGCGCGCCGCACGCAAGTTCGAGGTGTACATGCGGCGGCAGGGGCGCACGGTGCGCTTTGACGGGCACGGCCGGCAGATCGACGAAGACCACGACGACAAGAAGCGCTGGAATTGAGGCGTGCGCCGCGGGGCGATCGGCGCTGTAGAATTTGAAAGAAATGTCAAAGAAGATCGCCTTTCTTTTTCCGGGACAGGGCTCGCAGGCCGTGGGTATGGGCCGCGAACTGGCCGAGAAATTTCCCGTTGCGAAACAGACGCTCGCAGAAGCCGACGATGCTCTTGGCTTTTCCCTATCGAGCCTCTGCTTTGACGGTCCCAAAGACGAGTTGCAGCTCACCGAAAACACGCAGCCGGCGATTCTGACGGTGAGCGTGGCCGCGGCGCGCGTGCTGGCTGAACACGGAGTGGAGCCGGAGTTTGCTGCGGGGCACTCGCTGGGCGAGTGGACGGCGCATGTGATTGCCGGGACGCTGGGCTTTGCGGATGCGGTGCGCGCGGTGAAGGCGCGTGGGCGCGCCATGCAGCTGGCTGTTCCGGCGGGCGAGGGCGCCATGGCCGCGGTGCTCGCGCTGGATGCGGCGCAGGTGGCCGAGGCGTGCGCAGAAGCCGCGCGGGAGACGGGGCTGGTGGTGCAGGCGGCGAATCTCAACTCGCCGGGGCAAACGGTGATTTCAGGTGCGCTCAGGGCGGTCGAGAAGGCGTCAGAGCTATGCAAAGCCAAAGGCGCGCGGCGCGCCTTGATGCTGCCGGTAAGCGCGCCCTTCCACTGCGCGCTGATGCAACCGGCGCAGGAGGAAGTGGCGCGCGTGCTGGCCGGGCTTGCGATGCACGATCCGAAGATTCCTGTGGCGGCGAATGTGACCGGCGGCATGGTCACGACGGCCGATGCGGCGCGCGATGCGCTGGTGCGGCAGGTGACGGGCGCGGTGCGCTGGGTGGATTGCGTGCAGTCGCTGAAGGCTGCAGGGGCGGAGATTTTTGTCGAAGCTGGTCCGGGTAAGGTGCTGTGCGGGCTGCTGAGGCAGATCGATCCCAGCCTGAAGGCGGTGAATGTGGAAGATGGGGCGAGTCTCGAAAAGACGCTGGAGGAGTTGAAGGGCGGGGCGTAGGAGGCGGATTGGGTTTCGTGGTTTCCACCCTTTCCGCGATGAGACTGCGGAAAGGATGGGGCACCCGGCGTTGAGGGCTGGGTCGGATTCGCGTGGGTTTAGGCTTGTGGTTTCCCACCCTTTTCACAATGAGACTGTGAAAAGGATCGAGGGGCACCCGGCGCGTAGGTCCAGCCGGATTTTGCGCTTTCCTGTGTCTCGAAGGCGAGACCTGAAGTGCCTGTTCCGAACCTAAAGTAATTTCTTGCCAAACTCGATCGTGATCTGTACGGGCACGGGCATTCCATCTTTCATGGCGGGAATGAATCGATACTTGCGGACCGCTTCGGTCGCGGGCCGAGCTATGTCGGAGTTAGAGCATTGGTCCCCGCGGACATTCTGTGGCAGCCCATGTTCATCCACGATGGCGCTGAAGACACACACGCCGCTTTGCGTATCCATTCGAAAGTCTGGCATTACTTGCGCGATGGCTTTGGGAGGCGTGTAATCTCTGATTTCTTTGGGTTGGACCGGGTCCATGCGAGCGAAGGCAGGCGTGAGCGCCGCGTCGGGCATAGTGTGATGCTCCAACTCGAATTTGACTTGTGGCAAGGCCTGGAGGCGAAGCGAGATGCTCGTGTGGCCGAGTGAATCTTTGCTCTGCTCGATGCACCCGCGGACATGCAAATCCGCGGTGCCGGCAACTGCTACTGGAGAGCCGTTCAGCGTCGCGGGCTGGAACCGGTCGTTCTGCATGACCTGCACTGCGAGATAGTCGAGCTCGTTGCTGAGCGGGCGATTGAGAATGACGTTGCGGGGACGGCCTTGTGTATCGGTCACGAGGGAAAGACGGACACTTCCAGTCAGGCTTTTTCCGCGGCAGGCGCTGTCAGGCGGAGGCGTGATCTCAAGCGGGCGCAGGGCTGGGGCAATGAGGCCGGGCGTGCCGTTGGCGAGCTGCACGCGTTCCGGCGTGGGGATCGATGCCGGCTCCTGTGCGGCGGTGGCTGCCGCAGCCGCAATCAATGCACTGAGAGCAAGTACAGTGCGCATGGGCTCTCCGTCGAAACTCGATTGCCCTACTGTACCAGCCCCAATTCGCGCAGCACGAACGCATAGTCCAGCGCGATCTCTTTCAGGTAGTCATAACGGCCGCTGGCGCCGCCGTGGCCGGCTTGCATATTTGTGACCAGCAGCAATGGATTGCTGTCGGTCTTGAGGGTGCGCAGCTTGGCTACATATTTTGCCGGCTCCCAGTACATGACCTGGCTGTCGTGGAGCGAGGTCTTCACCAACATTGACGGATAACTTGCCGCGCGAAGGTTGTCATAGGGCGAGTAGCTGAGCATGACGCGGAAGTATTCTTCCTGATTGGGGTCGCCCCACTCTTCGTATTCGGGCACGGTGAGCGGCAGCGTGGCGTCGAGCATGGTGTTCATGACATCGACGAACGGCACATGCGAGACGACGGCGCGAAACAGATCGGGGCGCATGTTGGCGACGGCGCCCATCAGCAGTCCGCCGGCGGAGCCGCCCTCAATGGCAACGCGCTGCGGATCGCCGTAGCCGTTGGCCGTCAGGTGCTCCACAACGGTGATGAAATCAGTGAACGTGTTGCGCTTGACCAGCATCTTGCCTGCGTCGTGCCAGGGCTTGCCCAGGTCGCCGCCGCCGCGGATGTGCGCGTAAGCCATGACCACGCCGTGATCGAGCAGGCTGAGCCGGTTGGAGTTGAAGCCGAGCGGCAACGAATAACCATACGATCCGTAGGCGTAGACGTAGAGGGGATTCCATCCCTCTTTGCGTTTGTCCTTGCGATAGACAAGAGAGATGGGGACCTCGACGCCGTCCTGCGCCTTGGCGTGTACGCGCTCGCTTGCGTAGAGGGTGCGGTCAAAGCCGCCGGGAACCTCAAGCTGCTTGAGCAGAGTGGATGAGGCCGCTGCGACGTCGTACTCGTAGACCGAACTGGGTGTGACCAGCGACTGGTAGGCGTAGCGGAAGGTTGTGGCGTCAAAGATGCGATTGATGTGCGGGTGCGCGCTGTAGGCGGGCTCGGGGAATGCGATTTCGCCGGCTGGCGCGGCTGCGGCGCTGTCGCCAGTGAAGCTCCACAGGCGCAGGCGCGGCAGTCCGTCTTCGCGCTCGCAGGCGATGAAGAAGCCGGCGAAGAGATCGACGTCTTCAAGCATGATGCCGTCGCGATGCGGGATCAGTTCGGTCCAGTGCTCGCGGCCGGGTGTTTCCGCAGGAGCTGTGACCAGGCGAAAGTTGCGGCCGCGGTCGTTGGTGCGGATGAACCACTGGCCGTTGCGATGATCGATCGAATACTCGTGCTCGTCCTGGCGCGGAGCAACGATGCGGAAGCTGCCGAAAGGGTCGTCGGCGGCCAGGAAGTGGCACTCGGTGGTGATATGGCTGGCTGACTCCATCACCAGATACTTGCCGTCGCGGGTGCGGCCCAGGCCCAGGTTGAAGCGCTCGTCGTCGTCTTGATAGACCAATGCGGCTTCAGGGAGCTGCTGGCCGCAGGCCCGCCATAACTGGTGCTGGCGTTTCTGCTGCTCGTCTTCAACGGTGTAGAAGAGGGTGCGATTGTCGGCCGCCCAGGCGATGGAGCCTACACGCTCCACTTCACCGGGCAGGGTCTCTCCGGTTTCGAGGTCCTTGATGTGCAGCGTGTACTGGCGGAAGCCGCTGGTGTCGGTGGAGTAGGCCAGCCAGCGGCCGTCGTCGGAGATGTCGGTATCGCCGATGGCGAAGAAGGCGTGGCCTTCGGCAAGCACGTTGCCGTCGAGGACCACCTGTTCTTCCGCATCGGCGTCAAGCCCTGACGCCGTGCCGCGCTTGCGGCAGTGGATGGCGTACTGCAGCCCCTCCACAGTGCGGGTGTAGTACCACCAGGCGCCGTCGCGGTAAGGCACGGAGACGTCAGTCTGCTTTACGTGGCTGAGCATCTCCTGGTAGAGCGCGTCACGCAGCGCGGCGAGCGGGGCCAGCTGCGCCTCAGCGTAGGCGTTTTCGGCCTCGAGGTACGCAGTGACCTCGGGATTTTCTTTCTCGCGCAGCCAGGCGTAGTCGTCGGCTAGGACGGTGCCGTGGAGCCAGGTTTCGGTCGAGTGCTTGCGGGCGATGGGAGGTGCGGGGATCGGGTCGTTACTCATTTCCTTCCCAGTGTAGAGCCTGACGGTGCGGGAACCTTTGGCCTGTCATCGACGTACAATAGAGAGCAATGGAAGCCTTTCGGCGCGCACATAGAGCTGGTTTTCTGCCGTTGCTGGCAGCTTTTCTGGCGTTTTTCCCTCTCGCGCTGCATGCCGAGCGGATCGAGGACCTTCCGCAGCCTACCGATTATGTTAGTGACAACGCGCATGTGCTTTCGCCAGAGGCGATTGCGCACATCGACTCGATCTGCGCGCAGCTTGACCACTCCAAGGCCAACGCGCAGATTGCCGTGGTGACGATTCATACGCTGGAGGGGGACGATCCGTCGGACTACGCGACGCGGCTCTTCGAGAAGATGAAGGTCGGATCGAAGGTTACGGATCGAGGCGTGCTGATCCTGCTGGCCGTCGACGACCACAAGCGCTGGATCGAGACCGGATACGGCGTGGAAGGCGTGCTGAACGACGCCAAGGTGGGCGATATTGGCCGCGCCATGGTTCCCGACCTGCGCGCCAACGACTTTGATGGCGCGGTGACGCTGGCCGTGGGCCAGGTCGCGCAGGACATTGCCGCGGACGCTCAAGTGACGCTGAACGATGACGAGCCGATCGAAGAGCAGGGCCGGCCGGTGCACCAGCAGGGCGGGGCGCTGGCCAAGCTGATTCTGCTGGTGATCGTGATGGTCTTCTTCGGCGGCTTCTCGCTGCTCCGGATGCTGTTCGGCTTTGGCC
>JBAUCP010000394.1:0-3370 GCA_049677625.1 Occallatibacter sp.
GGAGAGCATCCGCCTGGTCAAGATTTTCGGTCGCGTGGCGATGCAAGTCTTCGTCCGGGACAATGGCTCGATGATCGCAGCACCCGTCCAAAGTAACGTTGATGGAATACCGAAGAGGTCGCATCACGGAAGAGTACCGCCGACAGGCTAGCTTGGCAACGTTAGCCGGCCTCAGAGCCAATCGCCTCAGTGGAATTGTCCGGTTCCCGCTCAAGTATCGTTGACGTCGCGAAATGCCGCCGGGACAAACACAGCCTTCGTCAAGGTAGAAAAAGTTATCGTCTTGAGCCGAGGTCGCCGCGAGTCATTGCGACGACCCAGTCAAGACATAGGTTTCTCTGTCCACATAGCAGCGATTCTGCCTCTGCTCTCGTGATGCGCTACTTCGGGGCTGGTGCCTGCTGCGCCGGTGTTGGTTGGGTCGGTGCTGCAGGTGTCGGCAGTGCGAAGTTCAGCGGCTGCGCCAGAATATCCATTGCCGGCTGCGGCAGCGTCTTATTGGCATTGGCCAGCAGCAGGCTCACCTGCCACATCTGCGTGTCGTTGAGCACGTCCTTAAAAGCCGGCATGCCGGTGAGCCGGATCCCGTTGGCCACCTTCCAGTAGGTTTCACCCACCGGGTCGTCGCTCACCCCCACCACATCGCCGTTGTGGTGCTTCTCCCAGAGCGGCGGTGCGTCAGGGTACATGTGCGCGCCAAACGAGGACGGCTTGCCGTGGAATCCATGGCAGGCCGCGCACTGGGCCGCGTAGACCTGGGCTCCGGCTACAAGGTTTTCCTCGCTGGCCTGGATGGGAGCGGCGGCGGGCATCTCCCGATCGATGCGCGCATGGAGCGGAACCTCGGTGATGGCGCGCTCCTGATAGAGCGGCGGATCGGCCACCGCAACCGGCGGATGACCGTAGCGGAACCAGGCCAGCAGCGCGGCCGGCGCCAGCAGAATGCCCACAATGATCCCAAAGAGAAGACGGCCCATCGAGTCTCGTTCCCTCCGTTCCCATTCCATCCTACGGCAAGGCGCCGCCCTAGGCCGCAAAGGGCGATTTCATAAGCCATCAGAGAAACCTACTGGGAATTTTACTGGACAATTTGGTGCGGATTTGAAACGGTGTGTTCATCGTTTCCACCATTACCATTAGCCGCGCTCTGCATGCGGCGATCCTCGTGCGCAAGAAAGGGAGCCACCATGGCAGACCACTCCAATATGAGATTGGGCCGCAAGGCCATCAAGACTGACAGCCGCACCCTGGCGCTGGGCAAATATCTCACGCCCGGCATGCCGCCGCCGCCCCCCTCAGCCGACTGGACCAAGGGCATCGCCTCCTGGGGCATGATGCTCAATAACACGCTGGGCGACTGCACCATAGCCGGCGTGGCCCACGCCATCCAGGTGTTCACGGCCAACAACGGCGGCATCTCCACGACGCCCAACTCCACCGTCGAGAGCTACTACGAGAAATGGGACGGCTACGTGCCCGGCAACCCCAAAACCGACAACGGCGGCGTGGAGCTGGACGTGCTCAACGACTGGAAGAAACAGGGATTCGCAGGCAATGTGCTCTCCGCCTTTGCCGACCCCAAGGTCGCCAACCTCACTGAGGTTCGCCAGTCCATCGCGCTCTTTGGCGGCGTATATATCGGCCTGAGCCTGCCGATCACGGCGCAAACCCAGGATGTGTGGGACGTGGTGCCCAAGGGCGGCGCCAAGGCCAAGCCCGGCAGTTGGGGCGGCCACTGCGTCTTTGTGCCCAAGTACGACCAGAAGACCTTCACCTGCATTACCTGGGGACAGTTGAAAACCATGACGGTGGCCTTCTGGAACAAATACGTCGACGAGGCGCACACCCTGCTTGCGCCCGACTGGATCTCCGCCAAGGGCGCGCCCAGCGGCTTCAACATGGCCCAGTTGCAGACTGACCTCAGCCAGATCGTTTAAGCCAGACGGCGTCCATTCCCTCCATCGCACGTCTAAAGAGTGCCGGTACACCCGCGAATCTCCCCCCCAAGATGGTTTAATACCAATTGGGGGGAGCATTGCATCCGCCGTGGCGGGCGTGTGCTCCCGTTATCCCGTGGAGGAAACCCGATACCGATGTACTCTTTTCGCCCTCTTGCCCTGCTGCTGGCGCTTGCGTCTTCAGCCGTTCTCCCCGTTCTGGCTCAGGACTCCAGCAGCAACCCGCCGGCTCCAGCCGCCGCACAGGATCAAACGACTCAGAACCCGCCGGGTCAAAACCAGGCGAGTCCGGATCAGGCGCAACAGCCCGCCCAGGAATCGCAGCAGCAGTTGAGCGTCCAGGCGCGCATCCGCCTGCGCCGCGACCAGCGCCGCGCCACCGCCATTCACGACACCTACGACCATCTGTACGAGGCCTACGCCGGCATGGGCTACCTGCGCTTCACGCCCGGCCCATCGCTGCAACGCTCCACTCTTTATGCCTGGGATACCGGTCTGACCCGCTACTTCAGCGAGCGCTTCGGCGTGAACTTCGACGCGCGCGGCTACTACGGCATCGCCTACACCGGGCTTCAGCAAGGGGTGACGAACGCCAACAACACCCGCCCCAAGATCAGCGTTTATAACCTGATGGCCGGACCCACCTACCGCTTTTACATGCAGCCCAAGTACTCCATCTCCGGCCGCGTGCTGGGCGGCATGGCGCTCAGCAACTTCTCCGGCGACCTGAATGGCGAGGGCTCCAAGACCTTCGGCATCTGGCCGGACGGGACCACCTACGCCATCGCCGGCAGCATCGTGGGCCAATATAACGTGAGCCCCGGCGTGAGCATCCGGCTGGCCGGCGAAGACCTGGCCACCGGCTTCGGCTCAACCCTCCAGAACAGCATCGGGTTCACCGCCGGCGTCGTCTACCGGTTCGGCAAGCAGTAAGAATTTTTTGACAGCGACACAGTTTGAACGGTGTGGGCCGATCGTTTTGAAAGGGCACGGCTTTAGCCGTGCCGCAAAAACGCTTATGAGATTCGCTGGCTTTTTGAGGAAGCGGAAAAAACTCACCGGTAGAAGCACGAAGTGTCAGGGCACGACTTCAGTCGTGCCGCAAATCGCCACGCAATGTTTGAGGGCTTTAGCCCCTGTGGCGCGACCTTCTTCAAACTGACCCACCCCCAATATCTTTGCGGTTGCCAGATCCAGGCCCAATGTTCTACAAGTTGATTGTTTTAACTTCGGACTAAACCGCTCACAGGAACTTCTGTCCGAACCCAGGAGAACACCGCAGATGAAAAACACCCTTTCCCGCCGCAATTTTCTTCAGACCGGCGCACTGGCCGCGGCCTGCGCAGTCTCCGGCGCTGCGCCCGCACTGGCAGAGGCCGTGGCCGAAACCGGCAAGCCCTCGCCCATCAAGC
>JBAUCP010000395.1:0-2559 GCA_049677625.1 Occallatibacter sp.
TCGCAGCCCTGCGCCACCAGCCGGCGCGTGGCCTCTTCCAGGTTTGCGACCGTGACTTCGAGGACCGGTCCGAGCGGCGGGCCTTCTTCAATGAACAGGTTGATGTGGTTGCCATTGAGGCCGATCATGGGGTTTTCGGCGGTGATTTTGAATCCGAGCTGGTCCACGTAGAAAGCCGCCGCCTTTCTCGGATCCGGCGCCTGAATGAGAATGTCGGTGCCAAAGGTATTCGCCATTCGAGGTCTCCCTCTCGGTTCAATGTACAAGATTCCGGCGAACGCTGGGCTCCCAAGATCGGTGAAATCTGCCCGTCAGCCTGCAGGCCGCTGCTGGTGAGGCTATTGCAGCGGCCAGCGATGAAAAACGATCGAGATGGTGAAGAATCGATCCCGGTCAGCCGTGCTTGCGTCCGCCGGGACCTTTGCCGCCGGGGCGCGGGCCGCTGCGCTTGAAGCCTGGTCTTGAATTGGATTTAAAGCCCGGTTTCGCGCCGGACTTGAAGCCGGGCTTAGAGCTGGATTTAAAGCCTGGTTTCGAGCCGAAGGCGGGCTTGGCTCGACCGGCTGGTGCGGGCCGGAATGTGCCACCTGGGCGTGGAGCGGATTTGCCGCGGAATGCTGGCGGGGCGCCTTGGAGCGGGCTGGCCGGCCTGGCCTGGCTTGGTCTCTACCGGGTGCGTGGCTTCTGCCGGCTGCGGGGCGCGGAGTCCAGGTCTTGCCGGTGGGCTTGCTCCAGGTCTTGGCGGCCGGTTTCTCGAAGTCGCGGACAGGCTCGATTTCAATGCCGCGCGGCGGCTTGCTTTCGAAGCTGCGGGAGGGCGGCTTGGAGAATGTCCTGCCGGCGGGCTTGTCAAAACGTGCGGGAGGTTTTCCCGCAAATTCTCCACCTCTTGGGTTGCTGAAGCTTCTGCCCGCAGGTTTGTCGAAGCGTGCGGGAGGTTTTCCCGCGAATTCTCCGGACCTTGGTTTGCTGAAAGGTTTGCTAAAGCTTCTGCCTGCGGGTTTATCGAAGCGCGGTCTCGACTCGCCTGATGGCTTGAACGGGGGGCGCTTCGTGTAGGGCCGGTCACCTTGCCTGGCGGGGCCGCCGCGCTGCGCGGGCGGGGATTTCTGCCAGGCGCGGCTAGGCGCTTCTTCAGCGCGTGAGTCGCGGTCGCGCTGCTGTGGACGGAAGCCAGATCCATGGCCTTCGGAGCGGGATTCCGGCGGGGCATCGAAGCCCTGCCTTTCGAGGAATGGGCGGCCCTGAGGACGCTCGCCAAAACTCTTTGCGCCTGGAGACGGCTGCTCGCCCTGTTGCCGACCGTAGGAGGAGCGTCCGCCAAAGCGCTCGCCCTGCGGCCTGAAGCTGCGCTGCGGTTCGCGGGCGCCGGGCTGCTGCTTCCAGCGCGGCTTCTCCCGCCCGGCGGATTGGTCGCGGAAGGGTTTTCCGCCTGGCGGCCGCGGCTTGAATGTGCGTGGCTCCGCTGCGTGCCGCGCTTCTTTAGGCAATATCTTTGCCGCTTTGGGGCGGCGCGGCTTCCATTTTCCTTCGGCAGCCAGGCGCAGCGCAGCCACTTCTTCCGGCGCAAGCTCGCGCAGCTTGCCGGGCTCGACGTCGAGCACCAGCGGCCCGTAGCCCACGCGGCGAATCTTTTCGACGAAGTGGCCGATGGCCGAGAACATCTTGCGCAGCTCGCGGTTGCGGCCCTCGATCAGCACCACCTCGAACCAGGGATTGTCGCCGCGGCGCACCTGGCGCACCTCGGCGGGCGCGGTGTGCACCGTGCCGGAGCCGGGTTGCTCGCGGTCGATGGCGACGCCGGAGCGCAGAATGTCGAGCTGCTCTTCGGTTGGCTGGCCGGCGACCTTCACGAGGTAGGTTTTTTGCACACCAGAGGCGGCGCGGGTGAGCTGGTTGGCCAGCTCCCCGTCGTTGGTGACGAGCAGCAGGCCTTCGCTCTGGTAGTCGAGGCGGCCGACCGGGTAAAGGCGCTCACGCATCTTGGAGAAGAACTCCATGACTGTGGGCCGGCCTTCGGGGTCGCTGACCGTGGTCACGTAGCCTTTTGGCTTATTGAGCACGAAGTAGCGATGGCGCTCGGCGCCGGTGAGCAGCTTGCCGTCGACGCGGATGTGGTCGCGGGCGGGGTCAGCCTTGGCGCCGAGCTGCGTAACCACCTGGCCGTTCACCTGCACGCGGCCTTCGGTGATGAGCTCTTCCGCGCGGCGGCGGCTGGCGATGCCGGCCTGCGAGAGGATCTTTTGCAGACGATCGAGCTTGGCGGGCTCCTGCGCCGGCTCGGCAGCATCTTCAGATTTCGGAGCCTGATTCGCCCTTGATTCGGCCCTGTGAGGCATTTCCTCAATGACCGAGGCCTCCGCTGCGGGCGCGGTTTCAGCAGTGGATTCTGGCTCGGTGCCGGTAGAGAGATGCGCCTCGCCGTCGGTCACGTCGCCAATGGGATCGTCTCCGGAGTGCTGGAAGGGGTGGCCAACGGGAACGTGGATGTCAACCAGTTCGCCGGACTCGCTCTTGATCTTGACCTTTGCCTTGCGCGGCTTTGCGGGCGACTTGGGC
>JBAUCP010000396.1:0-4340 GCA_049677625.1 Occallatibacter sp.
GCTCATCTATTACCGCCGTCCGGAGCAGCATCATAGTGTTTCCAAAGCTGAATTGGAGCTGATTCTCAGCGACCCGGTGGAAAAGCTCGAAACCGTTCCCTGGAGCCGCGTGTTGCCATGCAAAGAAACCTGGGCCTTCGCAATCGGCAAGTTTCTCACCGACCCCATCTGGTGGTTCTATCTTTTCTGGCTGCCTCGTTATCTGCAATCGACCTTCGGTCTCAGCTTGTCGTCGAACCGGCTGCCGCTGGTGATTGTCTACAGCGTTTCGACCGTGGGCAGCATCGGGGGCGGATGGATTTCTTCCTCCCTGCTGAAAGCGGGAAAAAGTCCAAATGTCTCGCGCAAGACCGCCATGCTCATCTGCGCGCTGTGCGTCGTGCCCGTCTTCGCCGCGCCCTATATTCACAACCTCTGGTTTGTCGTGGCATTGGTGGGCCTGGCCACCGCCGCGCATCAGGGGTGGTCGGCCAACTTGTTCACGCTTCCATCGGATATGTTTCCCAAGGCAGCGGTCGGCAGCGTGATTGGTATCGGCGGCATGTCAGGGGCAATCGGTGGAGTACTGTTCCAGTTGGCGACGGGATATATTGTGAAAATCACCAACAGCTACGTGCCGTTATTCATCGTTGCCTGCGTCGCTTACTTGTTTGCACTGCTGGTCATTCACGGGATTACGCCGAAGCTGGCGCCCGCACAACTCGATTTGTCGTAGATCGATTCGTAAAGAAAGGGCGGAGATCGCTGCATGAGTCTTTATTGCGCCGTCGGCAGCCCCGACACCGATATCTCTCCCGCGCAGCTCAAGCAGTTGCTGCACGAAACCCTTGCCAAACTGGGCCCGCGCTCGACCGTGCTTGCCGTGCCGCCCGACCAGAGCCGCGAGCACTCGCAGGCCGGCCCGCTCACCCGCTACACATATGAGTATTACGGCGACAAGCTCAAAGCCGTGCTGCCCGCCATCGGCACGCATACGCCCATGCGCCCCGATCAGCTCACGCACATGTTTGCAGGCGTGCCGATCGAGCTCTTCCGCGTCCACAACTGGCGCACCGATATCGACACGCTCGGCGAAGTGCCGGCCGAGTTCATCCGCGAGCAGTCCGAGGGCAAGCTCGACTACCCGTGGCCCGCGCAGGTGAACAAGCTCGTCTCGCAGGGCGGCTTCGATCTGATTCTCTCCATCGGCCAGGTGGTGCCGCATGAAGTCATCGGCATGGCCAACTACACCAAGAACATTGTGGTGGGCACCGGCGGGCGCGAAGGCATCAACCGCAGCCACTACCTGGGCGCGGTCTACGGCATGGAGCGCATCATGGGCCGCGCGGAAAACCCGGTGCGCAACGTCTTCAACTACGCCGCCGATCATTTTCTGCGCCATCTGCCTATCGTCTACGTGCAGACCGTGGTGGGCCGGCGCGCCGGCGGCGGCCTGGCCGTGCGCGGCGTCTACATCGGTGACGATATCGAGTGCTTCCTCCGCGCCGCCGAGCTCAGCCTCAAAGTGAATTTCGAAATTGTCGAGGAGCAGATTCAAAAGGCGGTAGTCTACCTCGATCCCACCGAGTTTCACAGCACCTGGATCGGCAACAAGGCCGTCTACCGCACGCGCATGGCGCTGGCCGATGGCGCGGAGCTCATCATCCTCGCCCCCGGCGTGCATGAGTTCGGCGAAGACAGCAGCATCGATGAGCTCATCCGCAAGTACGGCTACCACGGCACGCCCTGCACGCTCAAGTACGTCAAGGAAAATCCCGACCTCGCCAAAGAACTCGGCGCAGCCGCGCATCTCATCCACGCTTCGTCGGAGGGCCGCTTCAAGATCACCTGGTGCCCCGGCCATCTCACCCGCGAAGAGGTCGAAGGCGTCGGCTACGCTTATGGCGACCTGAAAACCATGATCACGCGCTACGATCCGCAAAAGCTCAGCAACGGATACAACCAGATGGATGGCGAAAACATCTTCTTCATCGCCAATCCGGCGCTCGGTTTATGGGCGCATCGCAGCCGACTTTAAGAAAACCCCAGAACAGGAATCGATATGGCAAGCTCAAAGTTGAAACTCGGAAAATTTTCGATCGGAACCGGCGACCGCTTCGCTCACCAGGCCAAAGCTCAGTTGCAGGCCTGCGTGCAGGCGCTCGCCGCCGGCATTGAAGTTGTCCCCGTCTGGAACAAATCGAACCGCGAACACACCATCATCGGCTCTGAGCCCGCTTCCACGCGCCAGGCCGCCGATGCCGCAGTCAAGGCGCTCGGCTGGAAGCTGCCTTACTACTGCGATGCCGACCACATCACCACGCAGACCGTCGATCGCTTCCTCGCGCCCTGCGACTTCTTCACCATCGACGTGGCCGACTTCATCGGCCAGCCCGCCGACCTGGCGGACATCGACAGCTTCGTCAAGCGCCATCCCGAGCTCTTGGGCAGCATCGAGCTCGCCGGCATCGATGAACCCTTTGACATCACGCGCGAAACTCTCACCGGAACCGCGCAGAAGTTTCTCGCCGCAGTGAAAAAGGCTGGCGAGGTCTACCGCAAAGTGGAGAGTGCGAAAGGCGCAGGCAACTTCATTCCGGAAGTTTCGATGGATGAGACTGACCGCGCGCAGAGCCCCGTGGAGCTGCTCATCATTCTCGCCGCCATCGCCGATGAGGGCATCCCCGTGCAGACCATTGCGCCCAAGTTCAGCGGCCGCTTCAACAAGGGCGTAGACTACGTGGGCGACGTGGCGCAGTTCGAGCGCGAGATGGCGCTCGACGTCGCGGCCATCGCTTACGCGGTGCGCCAGTACGGACTGCCCGACGATCTCAAGCTCAGTGTGCACTCAGGCAGCGACAAGTTCTCCATCTATCCCGCAATTCACGCCACCATGAAACACACCGGCGCCGGCGTGCACCTGAAGACCGCCGGAACCACGTGGCTCGAAGAGCTGATCGGACTCGCCGAAGCCGGCGGCGACGGACTCGCGCTGGCCAAGGAAGTCTACGCTGAAGCGCTCTCGCACCGCGAAGAGCTGTGCGCGCCTTACGCCGCGGTGATCGACATCAATCCCGCCAAGCTGCCCTCAGCCGATGAGGTCCGCAACTGGTCCTCAGAGCAGTACACCTCAGCGCTGCGCCACGTGGAGGACGCGCCGGCCTACAACGACAGCGTGCGCCAGTTGCTGCACGTGGGCTTCAAAGTGGCTGCTAAGATGGGCCCGCGCTACATCAGCCTGCTTGAAGCTAACGAAGCCGTGATCGCGAAGAACGTAACCGAGAATCTCTTCGACCGCCACATCGCGCCCGTCTTCCTCGGCCGCAACGTATAGTTCCGTTTGAAGTAACAGAAATTCGAATCGAGCATCCTCAACTCAGCACGAAAATGGGTGCCCCAGGTCCCGATTTCGGGACCTGGGAAAGCACAACCTATCCCGTTCAATTTTATTGGAGACCAGATGAGCACAAACCTATTCAGTCTTGAAGGCAAAGTCGCAGTTGTCACCGGAGGAACCTCCGGCATCGGCCGCGCCATGGCCCTCGGCCTTGCTGACGCCGGCGCTGACGTCGTCGCCACCGGCCGCCGCGAGCAGCAGGTCAACGAAGCAGCTGCTGAGATCGAAGCGCGCGGCCGCAAATCGCTGCGCATCTCCTCGGACGTGGGCGACCGCAGCTCGCTCGAGAAACTGCTTGCCGCTACGCTCGAGGCCTTCGGCAAAGTCGACATCCTGGTCAACTGCGCCGGCATCATCAAGCGCACGCCCACGCTCGACCTCGCGGAAGAAGAGTGGAACAACATCATCAACACCAACCTGACCGGGACCCTGCGCGCCAGCCAGATCTTTGGCAGGCACATGATCGAGCGCGGCTACGGCCGCATCGTCAACATCGCCTCGTTGAACAGCTTTGTCGCACTGACTGAAGTGGCAGCCTATGCGGCCAGCAAGGCCGGCGTGGCCTCGCTCACCCGCTCGCTCGCCGTTGAGTGGTCGAAGAAGGGCGTCACGGTCAACGCCATCGCGCCCGGCGTCTTCCGCACCGATATCAACGCCAAGCTGCTCGACAGCACCGCACGCGGCCAGGAGCTGCTGATGCGCACCCCCATGGGCCGCTTCGGCAAGACTGAAGAGCTGGTAGGCGCTGCGATTTATCTTGCCTCGGATGCTTCGTCGTTCGTCACCGGCGAAGTCCTGGTCGTCGACGGCGGCTTCCTGGCCAGTGGCGTCAATCAATAATTCCCAGCTAGCTTCGTGGGCAGCAGCACGAACATGGGTGCCCCACCTTCGGCGATGCGCGTTCTCTGCGCATCGGCTAAGGTGGGAAACCACAAACCTCAACTCGCCACGAAAACGACTGCCC
>JBAUCP010000397.1:0-7073 GCA_049677625.1 Occallatibacter sp.
GCCCAGGTTGAAGGTGGCGCTGCGAATGCCGCCGCCGGAGAAGCAGATGCCGGTGAGTTCCTGCTCGGCAGCGACCTCGTAGACGTCGCGCTTGTCGTCGGCGGGGTCGGGGTAGCAGGGCTGCGGCACAAACCCGCCGGCAGCCGGATCCCAGCGGCGACGCGCCCTCAGTTCCTGTTCAAGCAGCCATTTGCTGGGCGAGTAGCCGGTCTCGATGGCCGTGTCCCACTGGAGGCGGGCGTCGGCGGGAAGGGCGGCGGGAGTGGCCTCGGCGAGGCGCGAGCTGCGGCCCGTGGGGCTGATCCGGCTGGGGTCGTCGCGGACTCGCTCCGCTTCCTGAGCGAGCCTCACGCAGTAGGCGGCGTTGGGATCATCGGGTAGATCGGGCAGGCTGTCGGCTTTGGCCTGCAGGCCAGGATTCTGGTTCGCATTCCCGCTCATGCCTACCTCCTTGAAAGACTGCGTTGGCAAGGCCCCCTTGAGAGCAACAGTATGTCAAGAAATTTCGAGTGAAGAGGGCAGCGCTCCGTAACCGCGCAGGCCTTGGGAGGTCAAAACGGCGACAAGCCGCGATGAGGGTCTGGCGCGGAGCACACTCCCGGATAGATAGTGGGCCCTGCGGCTCGTCCGTTACGCTGCACCTGCGGCCAAAGGGCACACTGATTCCGAAACTGCGACCGGCCCATCCTGGGCAATGGGGGAATGGTTGCAGGGTAGTGAATCGACGGGGCAATGTAAAGCGGAAAAGAGAGTGCGAAGAGCGTGGTTTCGGGCGGGACGGTCAGCCGCGCGCGCGATAGGCAGTGGGAGCGGGAAGGCGCACCGGTCCGCGCCCCATGTCCTGGTCCATCACCAGGTCTGGCGAAGCGACCGGAAGCGGCTGGTACGGCAGAAACACGCGGAATGTGGAACCACGCACCGAATTGCGCTCAGCCCAGATGCGGCCCGAGTGCTGCTGCACAATGGTGCGGCAGATGGCCAGTCCCAGCCCGGTGCCGCCCTTCTGCCGCGAGTCCGAGGCGTCCACCTGCTGGAAACGGCCGAAGATCACCTCGAGTTTGTCGGCCGGAATGCCGCGTCCGGCGTCGATGACCGAGAGCGTTACGCCGCTCACGTCAGGACGCAGCAGCACGGAGACGGTCGAGTTGGGCGGGGAAAACTTGACGGCGTTCGAGAGCAGGTTGGTAAGCACCTGCAGCAGCCGGTCCGGATCGGCGGCGATCTCCACCTGGGTGGGATCGTGAATGAGTTGCACGCCGGCTGCGTCCGCCACCGGCTGCATGCCGTCAATCGACTGCCGCACGATCTCCGCCAGTTGCACGGGACGGAAGTTAAGCGGCTCGCGCCCGCTCTGGATGCGTTCAAGATCGAGAATGTCGTTGATGAGCCGCACCAGCCGCTCGGAGTTGCTGAGCGCAATGCGCAGCAGGTTCGCGCTCTTCTCGTTCACATGGCCCAGGCTGCCGGAAGAAAGCAGCCCCAGCGCGCCGCGAATCGCCGTGAGCGGCGTCCTGAGTTCGTGGCTCACCGTGGATACGAATTCGTCCTTGAGCCGGTCCAGCGCATAGCGCTGGCTGATGTCGCGGAAGCTGAAGACCGATCCCGAAAGCCGGCCATGATCCAGGATCGGCGTGAGCGCGTAGTCCACGCGGAACGACTCGCCATCGGCGCGGAAGAAGGTGTCCTCGCCGGCCGTGGCCATCCTGCGCAGCTTGCCGGTGGCGCGCAGCAGCGCGCAATCCTCTCCGCAGCGGCTGTTGGCCGGCGCCGAGGCGTGCAGCAGGTCATGGATGGGTTTGCCGGTAAGACTGTCCGGGTCGGCGCCCAGCAGGTTTGCCGCCGCCGGGTTGGCAAAGCTGATAAACCCGTCCGGACTCAATCCGCAGATGCCGTCGGCCACCGAGTTGAGCAGGATCTCCTGCTCGCGGTAAAGCTTTTCAGCCCGGTCCCGTTCGTGCGAGCGGGCCAGCATCTGGCCGAGCGATGCGGCCACCGTCTCCACGGCGGCCATGGCCTCGCGATTCTCACGCAGGCCATAGTGGCAGTAAAACTCCAGAATCGCCAGAATAGTGTTGCCCACGCGCACCGGCACCGCGCAGCCTGAAACCATGCCGTGCCGCTGTGCGGCGCGCGTATGCGGACTGGGCTGCAGCGCCCCCAGGTCGGAGACCCAGACCGGCCGCCCATCCTGCCAGGCGCGGCCCGGCAGCTCATCGCCGCTGATCAGCTTCAGCCCCATGCTTTCCTGGATCAGCGTCTCGGTGCGCCGGCCCGGCGCGCCCCAGGCCGAGCAGAACTCCAGCCGGTCCTCTTCCGTGTTGAGCTCCCAGCGCAGCGCCACGTCCCAGCCCTGCGAAACACAGAGCGCTTCCAGAATGCGCATGGCCGCGATCTCGGGAGACGTATTCTCGCCCACGATCTCGCTCATCACCAGTTGCAGTGCGACGCGCCGCTCGCGCTGCACCAGCAGGCGCAGCACCAGAACCGCGGCCGCCGCACCGGCGGCAAAGATCAGAACTTCATTGAAGCCGGGTCCCTGGGAGATGTGCGGCGCCAGGACGCCCAGCACCACGGCCAGGGCCAGACCCGCCAGAACCGGGGAGATAAACGAAGAGCCGCGCCGCGGCGCGCGTGCTGAGTGTGCGCCACGAATTGTCCTGATAGCCTCGGCCCGGTCGCTCATTCTTCCCCCGGTTGCTGTAAAGGAAACTGCGCGCCTGACGTACCAGCAGCATAGCAGGCGTTCAGATTGTCCAGCGACTGCTGGCATCATACCAAACTCATGCACGAAAGTAACCATTCTTGTGAATCTTCTAAACATTGATAGTTAAGAAGTTGCAAGATGGGTATCCACCTAAGTGTAAACTCCCGTATACGAAACGATCCCCAGCGCTACACCTCGCCCGCCTCGATTCCGGCCCCCAACTCGATTGATTACCCACGCCTGCCGAACCGGGAAAAAACCGGCAGCCAATCCAGGCGCCCGCAAACCACACGCTCGGCCTTCCGGCCACTCTCGCCAGGGCATCGGTCTCAACCTAAAGATTGAGGCGGACCTCACCCTTCAAACCGACTTCAAAGGCGTTGTGTCTCCGGTACACTGGGGTGCGATCCAGAGACTCCCCGATTTCTCAATCCCATTGAGGTCAAACCGTATGGCTGCATCCGTTCCCAACCTCGGCTCTCACCTGCTGCCCGCATCCGCCAGTCCCACCTTCTACGAGAAGCTCAACAGCCAATGGCATGAGCGCGCCCTGTGGGTTTTCATGGCCATCGTGCTTGCGCACTGGGGCGAGCATCTGGCACAGGCTTACCAGATCTGGGTCATGGGCTGGCCCGCCCCCAAGGCAAACGGCATCCTGGGCCTCTGGTACCCGTGGCTCATCAAGTCCGAGGCCCTGCATTACGGCTACGCGCTGGTCATGCTGATCGGCATCTGGGTGCTGCGCAAGGGATTCGCCGGCCGCAGCCGCACCTGGTGGATGGTCGCCTTCTGGATTCAGTTCTGGCACCACATCGAGCATTTGCTGCTCATCACCCAGGCCACCATCCATCACAACCTGATGGGCAAGCCGGTGCCGTACAGTCTCATCCAGTTCCTCATTCCGCGGGTTCAACTGCACCTCTTTTACAACTCGATCGTCTTCATCCCCATGGTCATCGCCATGTACTACCACATGTTTCCGCCCGCGGGCGAGGAGCATCTGGCCGCTTGCACCTGCTCCTGGTTGAAGGATGAGACGGAAGATGAGGCCGAGTGCTCTGCGTAACATCGGTCTACGATTGCGGTATGCATGCCGTGCCACTCAAGATGAGCTGGTCTTCCTCGAGAGGCCGCCGTAAAGCGGCCTCTCGGTTTCTTCAGGCGGTCCCGTTATTGACGATTGCGGCGGCCCTCCCCCTCACCGCCTGCCATAAGCCGTCCGATCCCGCGCAGGACATCTCGATTCAGGAGTCCATTGCGCCCGAGCCCGTACGCACCGGCGAGGAGACGGTCTCCATCCGCCTCGCTGATCAAAGCGGGCATCCGATCTCTCGCGCGCGCATCCAGGTTGAAGGCGACATGGACCATCCCGGCATGGCTCCGGTATTCAGTGACGCCGAAGAGACTGCGCCCGGCAGCTACCAGGCCCCACTCACATTCACCATGGGCGGCGACTGGGCGGTGCTGTTCCACATCGTGCTCCCCGACGGCCGCAGGATCGAGCGACAATGGAATGTGAAGGGAGTCGAATCGCGTTGACCAAGCCGCCGGCCGCGCTCAGCCGTTCCACGGAAGAGGACGAACTCCTCGACGAGGAGGAATTCCTCGCGGCCGAGCCCTTCGATCTGTTGAACGTCCCCGTCCTCGGGCGTCTGCTCCAGTGGCGGCACGCACGCACCGCGCTGCAGATTCCGCTGCTCGCGGTCAGCATCGTCATGATCTTTGAGGGGCTGCTCGGCCCATCGCTTTCACCCAAAAACCTGGCTACCGTGCTCACCTGGGTGCATTTTCGCGGGGCGCTGGTGCTGGCGCTGCTCTGCGCCGGCAATCTCTTCTGCCTCGCCTGCCCGTTCATGCTGGCGCGCAACATCATGCGCCGCTGGATTCATCCACGCTTCACCTGGCCGCGGCGGCTGCGCAACAAGTGGATTCCCGTTGCACTCTTCGTGCTCATCCTCTTCGCCTATGAGCTTTTTGGCCTGTGGTCTTCTCCGTGGCTCACCGCCTGGGTCATCGTGGGCTACTTCGCCGCGGTGCTCCTGGTCGACGGCCTCTTCACCCACGCCAGCTTCTGCAAATACGTCTGCCCCATCGGCCAGTTCAACTTCATCGCCGCCACCGCGTCCCCGCTCGAAGTTGCCGTCCGCGACCACGAGGTCTGCGACGGCTGCGGCACAAGAGACTGCATTCGCGGCCGCCGTGATGCCTCCTCACAACTCGTCGTGCTCCAGCGCGGCTGCGAGCTTGCGCTCTTCCAGCCCGCCAAAGTGGGCAATATGGACTGCACGTTCTGCCTCGACTGCGTGCATGCCTGTCCGCACGACAACGTCGGCATCCTCAGCCGTCTTCCCGCCGGCGAGTTGATGACCGATCCGCAACGCTCCGGCATCGGCCGCTTTTCCCGCCGCAACGACATCGCCGCTCTCGCCATCGTCTTCTGCTTCGGCGCACTCATGAACGCCTTCGGCATGGTCAGCCCGGTCTATACGGTCGAGAGCTGGCTCGAGCGCACGCTTCACTTCAACAGCCAGGCCACCGTTCTCGGCCTGCTTTTCACCGCAATCATCGTTGTGGAGCCGGCGCTGCTGCTGGGCCTGGCCGCGTGGATTACGAGGGCATGGGCGGGAGTGAAACGCGGCTGGCTGGCCATCGCCGTCCGTTATTCGTATGCGCTTGCGCCGCTCGGCTTCGGCATGTGGCTCGCCCATTATGGATTCCACTTCTTCACCGGTCTTTACACCATCGTCCCGGTTACGCAAAACGCGTTTGCCCAGATCGGATGGCCCATCCTGGGCGATCCTCGCTGGACACTGGTCGGCCTTCCCCAAACCGTTGTCGAGCCCATCGAGTTCGGCTTCCTGCTGCTCGGCCTGGCCGGGTCCATGCTCGTCGCGTGGCGGCTGGCTGAAGACGACTCAGAACAGCACCCGCTACGCGCATTCGCACCGTGGGCCACGCTATGCATCATCCTCTTCGTGTGCTGCGCATGGCTCATGACGCAGCCCATGGACATGCGCGCCACCATGATGGCCGGATAGCGACTATGCGCCTTTACTCATCCCTGTTCGAAACAATCCGCGCGATGAGACGAGCCCCGTTTAATCTCGATGCGCCGCGCATGCGGCTTGCGGTTTTGCTGCTTACGCTCTGCGCGGCACTGCCCGCGTGGGCGCACATCGGTCCGCCGTACCCCATCATGCAGAATCGGAAGATCGGCCCGTTCAACGTCGAAGTCTGGAGCAATCCCGATGTAGGCACTGGCAGCTTCTACGTCGTCATCGATCCGCCCAAGGGCAGCTCCGTTCCGGCCGACATGAAGGTCCAGGTAACCGTTCAACCGGTGAGCAAGCGCCTGCCCGAAGCCGCCTACAACGCGTGGCGCGAGAAGCTCCTCGATCACGTCGAATTCAAAACCCTGGTTCCCTTCGATAAGGAAGAGACATGGCACATCCGCGTTCTGCTCGCAAGCTCCATCGCCAGCGGCGAGACAGACACCGACGTGCCCGTGACACCCACGCTGCTGGGCCGCTGGAATCTGCTGCTCTTCCTGCTTCCGTTCGTGGGCATCGGCGTGCTCTGGTTCAAAGCGGCAAGCGTCAAGCGCAATCGCAAAAGAAGGAAGCGGACGCAGAGTTCCCGGCCCGGCGTGGCGCAATGACAGGCTGTATCTCGGCCCACGTGGCATTGAGTACAATTGCCACAAACAAACGAGAGATGAAATCCGGCAACCCCCACTTCGCACCTCGACTTTTCGCCGCAGTTTTCGCAGCTACGTTCTTTTTCGTTGCCGGATGCGACCGCGGGCTTCCCGCGCCGTCTACCGCGGCTTATCACGACTTTGTGGCCAATTTCTACGTAGGCCTGGCCGCCCTGCAAGTGGGCGACGATGTGCGCGCCGAGAGCTCGCTGGCGCAGGCCACGCAGCTTGCGCCGGGCGAGCCCGCGGCATGGGCCGACTGGGGAATCCTCGCGCTGCGCCAGCGCAACTTCGATCTGGCCGCGCAACGGCTGGACCGCGCACGCAATCTCGCGGGGAAAAACGATCACATCTTTTACCTACTCGGCATTCTCGCGAGCGACCGCGGCGACTCTGCCGGCGCGATTGTGAATCTGCGCGAAGCAGCCAGCCTCGATCCCTCGAACCTCCAGGCCGCCTATCAGCTCGCGCTTGAAGTTGAGCGCCAGGGAAACCCTGACAGCGAAGCCGAGTTTCAGCAGCTCATCACGCAGATTCTCGCTGCGCAGCCTGGCAACCTGGCGGCTCTGCTCGAGTTGAGCCGCGTTGCCGCCAAGCGCGGGGACGACGCCACGCTTGGCTCCGCCGTGGCGCGCATCGCCGCGCAGTCGGCGTCATGGCCCCAGGACGCGC
>JBAUCP010000398.1:0-3035 GCA_049677625.1 Occallatibacter sp.
CTCCACAACTTCCTCACGCCGTTTTTCTCCAGTACCTGCAAGAATCGTCAAGCTTTGCAAGGCCGATCCTCTGACCCACTCGTCGGCCGTCTCGTTCTCGATGATCGTCCGTATTCCTCTCATGTCGCCACCGCACACCGATGCGAGGACGTTCCCGAGGTCCGACGCCGTAAAGTCGCCGAAGAGCGAATCGAGAAGGTCTCCTGGAAGCCCTGCGATACGAACGAGAACCGGATAGGCACGAGCCTCGCGGAACTGAGCCAGTAAATAAACGGCATAAAGATGAGCCATCAGATCGCCTTCTGCATCGATCTGCACAGCGCGTTCTGGATCTGCGATCTCTTCCAAGGCGTGAAGAAGTCCCGGTATCACTTCATCTCGGCGCGCAACCGCAGCTTCAACGGCCTCGCGCTCGAACTTGCCAGTTACTCTTTCAAACCGGCTGAGGATTTCAGCTACTTCCATCGGTGTGTATCGCCCCTTTCAGTGTGGTTCTCGGCGGTTGCTCAATTCTGGCGCCGCATTCTGCCGGAGCAGGAAAACTCCCGTTTGTCTTTATCGATCCGGGAAGCTACATTTCCAGTATCTGCGCCCACAGCGTTTCGTCGACGGGGAGACCAAGCTTGCGGTTTTCCGCGCGGATACGCAGCGTTTCTTCGCCGGGATAGCGGACACGCTTCCCTTCCTGCGCCGGCTTCGAGTTGTGCAGCGAGGCGACGATGGAGTCGGCAATCTCGGCGGCCTTCGGCTCGGGGCCAAATGCCGCTGGATTCATGGCCAAGAACATCTGCGAGATGCCGCACTCGAAGACAGGATCGTGGGAGAGCTGATGCGTTGCCTGGCCCAGTGTCATCATGGCAGCGATCATGTCGAGAACGATGGAGAGGCCGGAGCCCTTCCAGTAGCCGATGGGAAGCGGACGCCACGACTGCTCGATCGCGCCGGGATCGCGGGTGAGGTTTCCAGCGAGATCGAAGCCGCCGTCAACGGGCAGCATCTCCTCGCGTTTGCGATAGCTCTCGAGCTGGCCATAGGAGAACTGCGACATGGCCATGTCGAGCACGACGTGGCCGCCGGCGCGCGGCACGGCGAGAACCATAGGATTGTTGCCGATGACGCGCTCGGCTCCGCCCCATGGCGGCAGATTAGGCATGGTGTTGGTCCAGCAGACGGCGATGAAGCCGGCCTCAGCGGCCTGCCAGCCGTAGGTGCCGGCGCGCATCCAGTGGTTGGTGTTGGCGAGCGCTACGCACCCGATGCCGTGCTCGCGGCTGAGCGCGAGGGTGCGGTCCATGATGGCAAGCGCGTTGAGATTGCCGGGGCCGCGCTGGCCGTCCCAGCGCTCCAGCGCGCCGAAGGCCGCGATGCGCTTTGGCTCCGCATCGACCACGACGCTGCCGTTGCGGATGGTGGTGACGTAGCGCGGAAAGCGGTTGACGCCGTGGGTGTAAACGCCGTCACAGGTGGTTTCGGCAAAGAGGCGCGCGCAGGTTTGGGCGCGGTCCGCCGCGAAGCCGAGTTTGCGCAGAACGGTAGCGAGGGTCTCCTGCACTTCTTCAAGGGGAACGCGGTGCATGGAATGAATTAAAACAGAAGTTCGCGAGGGATGGTGGAGGATGGGGGCGGGGTGCGTGCCGGATCGGAGGAAACTGAGTTGAGGCTTGTGCTTTCCCAGGTCTCAGAATCGAGACCTGGGGCACCCATGGTCGTGCCGGGATTAGAAGGCTGGCTTGCCGACTCGCTGACTTGCTGCCTTGCTATTCCTTCAGCGTGACGGTGATCTTGCGCGCGTCGCCGCCTTCCGAGGTGATGGCAATCTCGCCGGTAGCGCGCTTGCGGATGCTCTTGAACTTCTCGCCCCACTCAACCAGCACGAGCGCGTCGGGCGTGAGCAGTTCTTCCAGACCGAGGGTTTCAAGCTGGCGCTCGCCTTCGAGCCGGTAGACATCGAGATGAAAGAGCTTGACCGGCTTGCCGTCGCGCGTGCCGTCGTACTCGTGCAGCAGCGTGAAGGTGGGGCTGGTGACTTCGTCGGGCTCGGCGGCGTCGAGAGCCTGCGCGATTCCCTTCACCAGAGTGGTCTTGCCGGTGCCCAGATCACCGCGCAGCAGCAGCAGTTGCGGCGGCTTGAGCAGACGGACGAGCTTGCGGCCCACCTCGATGGTGTCCGCGCCACTCTGCGTGGTGAACTGGTGAATCCTGCCTTCCGCGGGAGGTGCGGCGTTGGTCATCTGGGTGCCTCGCGAGCGGCTCCGGCAGCGGACGTCTCCGCCGGCAGTCCCTGTAACCAAACATACCCGTTTGCGGCGCGCGAGTAAAAGCGAAAAGCCTGTGAAAGATGGCGAAGACTGTCCGTGGCCAGCAGCGTGTGCTCGTCACCGGAGCGCACGGCCAGGTCCGCGGCCAGGCCGTGGAGATAGACCGCCGCTTCCACGGCGCGCGCCGGCTCTGCCGGATGCTGCGCCAGCAGGCCGGCGACAAGGCCGGTGAGCAGATCGCCGCTGCCGCCCTTGGCCATGGCCGGATTGCCCGTGGTGTTCACGGCCACGCGGCCATCGGGATGCGCAATCAGCGTCCGCGCACCCTTGAGTACCAGCGTAACGCCCACACGCTGTGCAAAGCTGCGCGCCGTCTCCAGCCGATTCGCCTGGACTTCAGCCACGGTGGTCCCGGCCAGGCGCGCCATCTCGCCGGGGTGCGGCGTGAGCACCAGCGTGCGCTTGCCTTTGCGGGCCAGCTTGGCCAGCAGCACCGGCTTCGCGGCCAGGATATTCAGAGCGTCGGCATCGATAACCGCGGGAAGTTCGGTGGAGGAAAGCAGGCCGGCAGCGAATTTGACCGTCTCAGGACTTTGCCCAAACCCGGGACCGAGCGCGAGCACTGTCTTTCCCGCCAGGAGCGCAGCCAGCCGATCGGGAGCGAGATTTTCTTCCACGATTTGGCCGGCCGCGCCCACTTCAAGCGGCCAGGTCATGAGCTCAGGCGCGATGGCGGCCACCACCGGCAGAGCGGGAGCCGGCACGGCGGCCGTGACC
>JBAUCP010000399.1:0-8251 GCA_049677625.1 Occallatibacter sp.
CCGCAGCCCTCGCGGCAACTGAGCCGGCTGCCCAGCCGGTCGGCGCGCCGCACGGTGAGTTCGGACATCGAGTTCGACAAATTTTGCAGAATGGGAAGCAGCACCGCTGGAGCTACCGCCCCCTCAGGAAGTTGAGCGTCGACCTCGATGCTCGCATCCCCCACCCTGAGCGCAAATTTGACCGTACCGAAGCCGGGAGACGATGTCTCGGTCTGGCTGGACATGTGCGCGAGTTTAGCACTCAGGTGAAGAGCCTGGCCATGAATTGCTGGTTCGAGTAGCAGCCCAATTTGAAGGGTACGGGCTTCAGCGCGTACATAACTAGCCTCAAAACAATAGGGCTTTAGCCCCTGGGGTGCGCTTTCCTCCTCACGATTCAACCCCATTCGATGCGCCGGCGTCCGCAACGGCGCGCTCGTCAGCTTCCCGGCAGCACTGCGGGAATCTCAATCGAAACCAGCGTGCCGCGGCCGGGATTGCTCACCACGCTGAAACGCGCCTGGTCGCCATAGAGCACTTCAAGCCGCTCCTGCACGTTTTTCATGCCGATGCCCGCACCGTCGCGGCGCAGCGCCGATGCCGGACGATGGCCGATGCCGACGCCGTCGTCGGCCACTTCAATCAGGACGCGCTCGCCCTCGAGCCGGCTGCGCAGCGTGACCGTGCCCCCGTGGATGCGCGGCTCCAGGCCGTGCTTGATGCTGTTCTCAATGAGCGGCTGCAGCAGGATGCTGGGCACCAGCACCTCCAGCGTGCGCGGATCGATCTCTTTTTCCACGCGCAGCTTGTCGGCGCCAAAGCGAACTACTTCGATGTCGAGGTAATCGTCGGTAAATTTCAGCTCCTGGCTCAGCGGTACGTAGGTGTCGTGGTCTTTGAGCAGCGCACGCAGAATGTTGGCGAGCTTCACCGTCATCTCGCGCGCCAGCTCCGGCTTGCTGCGCACCAGCGAGGCGATGGAGTTGAGCGTGTTGAACAGAAAATGCGGATTGATCTGGCGCTGCAGTGCGTCGAGCCGCGCCTCCAGCACCAGCCGCTTCTGCTCTTCGAGCGACATCTCCACGCGCAGCGCATTCCACACCTTGAGCGCAATGCCCACCACGATGGGCGCAGAGAGCCACACCAGGGCCTGCACCCAGATCTGACTCGCGAGCAGCGCAAACAGCCGGTGCGGAAACGCCTGCGCGATCCAGTCGCGAACCATCTCCATCGCGGCGATCAGCACCAGCAGCAGAATCTGGTGGTCCACGCGCGGCCTGCGCAGGTTGCGCCGCACCCAGCGGTAGAGGCTCAGGTCAATGAACGGCGTGAACGACCAGACCTGTTCCTTCTCGACAAGGCGGCCGATGAAGCCCGCGGCCAGCCCCAGCGCGGCGTTGAAGGGCAGGGCAAGATACTCGTGGTGCAGCATGGCGGGCAGAGACAGCACCGCACCGCTCAGCAGCGCCCAGTAAGGCCCCACCAGCAGGCCAAGCAGAATCGTGGTTTCGAACGAGATATCCGCGGCCAGGAAGTTGGGCACCAGGAAGCGCAGCCACACGCCTATGGTGAGCGGTACCAGAAAAAACGCCATCAGCGCCAGTGTTTGCCGGGGACGGCGCTGCTCGGCAAAGAAGAGCCGGCGGAAGCTCGAAGCACGCGCCAGGATGCTGGCCACCGAGGCCACCACCCCCAGCTTCACCACCAGGGTGATGAGAATGAGCGTATCCGTCACCACACAAATGTATCGTAGTTCAGAGATCAGTGATCAGTTGTCAGTGGTCAGTGGTCACCGTCAGTCGACAGAGGTGAACGATCTGCTGCCCGCCGGGCAGCCGCTCAAGTTTCGCCACAGTGGCACAGAGCGAGGCTTGTGATCGCATGGCCCTGATCTCTGATCCCTGATCCCTGACCACTGACCACTGACCACTGACCACTGTAAAATCGAAGCATGGCAATAGATAGCGTGAAGAAGATTGCCGAGGCCGATTTCCCCACGCGGTGGGGGCATTTTCGCATCCTCGGCTTTGAAGGTGCGACTGCTGCATCGCGCCCCGGCTGCGAGCCGAGCTGTGAGACGGAAGGTCTGGTCGCGCTGGTCATGGGCGACATCCACGCCGCGCCGCCGCTGGTGCGCATCCACTCGCAGTGCCTGACCGGGGACGTGTTTCACTCCCTGCGCTGCGACTGCCGTCTGCAACTGGAGCTGGCCCTCAAAAAGATTGCCGAGGCGGGCGCGGGCATTCTGGTCTACGAGCAGCAGGAGGGCCGCGGCATCGGCCTGATGGCCAAGCTCAAAGCCTATGAGCTGCAGGATCACGGCCGCGATACGGTCGAGGCTAATGAGGAGCTCGGCTTCGCCGCCGACTGCCGCGGTTATGAACTGCCCGCCGAAGTGCTCAAGCTGCTCGGCGTGTCAAAGGTGCGGCTCATCACCAACAATCCCGAGAAAGTGGCAGCACTCGAATCCGCGGGCATCCAAGTCGCCGAGCGCGTCTCCGCAGACGTGGAGCCGCAGGAGAGCTTCGAGCGCTACCTGCGCACCAAGCAGGAAAAGATGGGCCACATTGTGGAGATGGTCGTGGGCGAAGACCAGTCGGAGTAAGTTCTGCTAGTTTCCAGTCTCCGAAGTTCGCTCCACAAATGCATTGTCATCCTGAGTGGAGCGGGTCGCGCTTTTTGCGACCTGCGTAGTCGAAGGACCCGCATTTGGGGATGTCAAATTTAAGCTACTAACTTCAGCAACAACCCACTAACCCCGCAGCGCCCTCAGCACCTTCGCAGTCGTCACTACCTGCCCTACGTGCCGCTGCGTATGATCGGCCACATGAATCAGCGCCCCGCCGATCGACGTGGGCAACTGCTTGCGTCCCACGCCGCGGAATGTGCTGAAGTCGGCCGTGGCCAGCACGCGAACACGCTCACCCGCATTGCTGAAAGAGGTTTCCACCTCGGCAAGCAATTCGGCCAATGATTCTTCCCCGCCCTGCTCGGCCTTGAGCGCGGCAAGCTGCTCAGCCGAAATCTGGCCGCCCTCGGCGCAAGTAAGAATCCGGTCCGTCGAGCGCGCGATGTGGCGCAGATGGAAGGCAACAGAATTGAGCCCAAGCGGCTGCGACCGGACCTCATCGTCGCTCAAGCCCTCAGTCCACTTGGTCAAATCGTCGAGCGCGAGATCGAGCGCGTGCAGCACCGCGCGGCCAACAGCAGGAACATCGGAGTGCGTGCCGCGCAGCCAGGGTTCTATGTAGGGTGCGGGAGTTGTGCTCATGCAAAGGCCTCTACCCCGCGCTCTTCACGCGCACCACAGTGATCTTCTCGAATCCCTCTTCGAAGACCGGCGGCTTGAGCTTTTCGGCCATCTTGCGCATTACGTCTTCGCTCACCGAGCGGTCGCGCTGGCGGTTGCGGCCCAGGCAGACTTCAAGCGGCACATCAAAGAACACCGCCTGCACCTCGTAGCCAAAGCTCTTGGCCATCTTGATCCACTGGCGCCGCTCGTGGATGGAGAGATTGGTCGCGTCCACGTAGTTCATGGGCATGCGGGCGATGAGCCGCGCCCTCAAAAGCGACCGCAGCGTGGAAAACACCAGCCCCTGGTAGCGCTGCTCCTCCACATCGTCAAACAGGATGTTGCGCAACAAGTCGCTTGAGAGCGGGGTGATGCCGCGGCGGCCGAACCAGGTCGTTTTGCCCGAACCGGGCAGGCCGATGGCCAGAACCACGAAGCCCTTGGGCGCCTGCGGCGAGCGCTCCGCAGAATTGGACGCGGGAGCCGCGGGCATCTCGGGCTGCGTCTCCACTTCCAGGCGCCCGGCGCCGGCCTGTTGTTCGCCCCACTCCGGCTTGGTGGCCCATTGCGGCTTGCTGGAGCCACGCTGGCTCTGTGCCGGGCGAGCCTCATGCGGCTGGCGCGGATGCCGCGCCGGCCCGTCGTCGGGATAGAGCGGCACCAGTGGGGCCGGCTGATTCGATGGAAGTTCCTGGCCGATTTTGCCTGTCGATTCCGAAGTATTCGGAGCGCGTCTGGAGCGTTTTCTCATGCCGTCTTCAACCCGTGCTTTACACTCACTTACTCCCGAATAGCATACAACCCGCGCGCACCGCAAACCTAACCGGCTGAGTGAAGTTTGCACCGCGGCGCATCAAAAAGACCACTGCCCTGCGCAGGTCGTCACCGACGGTTTCACGCCGCAACAGCCATCCTCGTCGCGAGAGCGTGGGAGCATAATTGCCCGGCCGCAAACGTTTACGTTTCATCGCGGTCATCTCAGGTGTTAGCATGAAGGGTTTGGTGGAACTGCCTCCAGGGCCTACTCCAGACTCCGCTCAATTCAAGCTCAGAAACCACAACCGCACTGAATTTTCAAGGAGAAATCGCACATGGCAGTTAAGGTTGGTATTAACGGCTTCGGCCGCATTGGACGCAACGTTTTGCGCGCCTCGCTCGGCAATCCGGAGATTGAATTTGTTGCCGTCAACGATTTGACCAGTCCGGCAACCCTGGCTCATCTGCTCAAGTACGACTCGATTCTGGGGAACCTGAAGAACGAGATCACCGCCGGCGAGGACTACGTTGCCGTCGATGGCAAGAAGATCAAGGTGTGGGCCGAGCGCGACCCAGCCAAGCTGCCCTGGGCCGAAGTGGGCGCGCAAATCGTGGTCGAGTCCACCGGCCACTTTACGGATGCAGCGAAGGCCAAGGCGCACCTGGGCGCGACCGTGAAGAAGGTCATCATCTCCGCTCCGGCCAGCAATGAGGACATCACCGTGGTGCTGGGCGTGAACCAGGAGAAGTACGACCCTGCCGTGCACAACGTCATCTCGAACGCGAGCTGCACCACCAACTGCCTTGCGCCCGTGGTCAAGGTGCTCATCAAGGAGTTCGGCATGGTCAGCGGCATCATGACCACCATCCACAGCTACACCAACGACCAGGTCATCCTCGACTTCCCGCACAAGGATCTGCGCCGCGCCCGCGCCGCCGCGCTGAACATGATCCCCAGCTCCACTGGCGCCGCCAAGGCGCTCAAGCTGGTGATCCCTGAGACCGCCGGCAAGCTCGACGGCTTCGCCATCCGCGTCCCAACTCCGAACGTCTCCATCGTCGATCTCACCTTCATCAGCGAGAAGACCACCGACGCCAAGGCCGTGAACGCCGCGCTCAAGGCCGCCAGCGAAGGCGCGCTCAAGGGTATTCTGGGCGTGGAGGAAGGCGAGCTGGTGAGCTCGGACTTCAAGGGCGACCGCCGCAGCTCCATCGTGGACGCGCCGCTCACCAAGGTCGTGGGCCAGAGCGTGAAGGTGCTCAGTTGGTATGACAACGAGTGGGGCTACTCCAACCGCGTCGTCGACCTGATCGGGTTCCTCGCTTCCAAGGGCCTGTAATGGCAGATCACAGTGGACAGTGAACAGAAAACAGCCGGCGGCTACAGCGGTTCCACAATTGCTATACCTCGAAGCCACTGCTGCAAAGTGGCATTTTCCTTAAGAAAATGCCACCTTCCCAGATTCCAACGAGGGTACATACATTGTGGAATCGCTCTAATCGAGCGGGGTTGTTCAGATAATCACTGTCCACTGTTCGCTGTCTACTGACCACTGTCCACTGTCCACTGAAGGAAAATTCCCATGTCCAAGCTCTCCATTCGCGACGTCGAACTGGCCAACAAGCACGTCTTCATCCGCGTCGATTTCAATGTGCCGCTAACGGAAGACGGCTCGGAGATCACCGACGACACGCGCATTGCGGCCACTCTGCCCACCATCCAATATGCGGTCGAGCACAAGGCCAAGGTGATTCTTGCCTCGCACCTGGGCCGGCCCAAGGGCAAGCCCAATCCAAAGTACTCGCTCAGGCCCATCGTCGACCGCCTGCGCGAGCTGCTCGACGAGAAAGAGAACGACTACGGCATCAACGTGGCCTTTGCGCCCGACTGCGTGGGCGAAATCGCTGAAGAGCTCGCGCGCCAGCTCGAGTCGGGCCAGGTGCTGCTGCTTGAGAATCTGCGCTATCACGCCGAAGAAGAGACCAACGATCCGGAGTTCTCAAAGGCGCTGGCCTCGCTGGCCGAGGTTTATGTGAATGACGCCTTTGGCGCCGCGCACCGCGCGCACGCATCCACTGAGGGCATCACGCACTATCTCAAGCCCGCCGTGGCCGGCCTGCTGATGGAAAAAGAGATCACCTATCTCGGCAAGGCGCTCGAAGCGCCGGAGAAACCATTCGTCGCCATCATCGGCGGCTCCAAGATCTCCGGCAAGATCGACGTAATCGACAACCTGCTCGACAAAGTGGACACGCTGGTCATCGTGGGCGGCATGGCTTACACCTTCCAGCGCGCGCTCGGGGTTACCACCGGCAAATCGCTGGTTGAAGAAGACAAGATTGACATGGCTGAAGAGGCGCTTATTAAAGCGAAGGCCAAGGGGGTGAATCTGCTTCTACCCGTCGACAACATCCTCGCCGACAGCTTCTCGCCCGACGCGAAGACGCAGCCGTGGGACACCTCGAAGAACTTCCCCGCCGACTGGCAGGGCCTGGACATCGGACCGAAGTCGATTGCTGAGATCGAAAAGGTTGTTGCAGGGGCGAGGACCATTGTGTGGAACGGCCCCGCCGGCGTCTTCGAGTTCCCGCGCTTCGCCGTGGGCACCAACGCCATCGCCAAGGCCGTAGCCGCGAATAAGAAGGCGATCTCGATCATCGGCGGCGGCGACTCGGTTTCGGCCATCAACCAGGCCGGCGTAGCCGACCAGATCACACACATCTCAACCGGCGGCGGCGCTTCGCTTGAGTTCCTGGAGGGCAAGAAGCTGCCCGGCGTGGAAGCGCTGACGGATAAGTAGCGATCAAGCGAATGATTTAGCAGAGAAGGACTATGGGATATTACACGCGAGTCTTGTCGAAACTGGAAGAGTTTCCCGCGCTCGATGAACTCGCACAGTTCATCCGCGCTGAGCATCCTGGTTTCAAACTGACCATCGAGGGCGGAGCCGAGGAAGAATGGGAGAGCCTGCTTCTCTCCAGCAACGACGATGTCGAGGTCGCGGTGATTGAGCGCAACCCCGTTGCAGTCGGCTCGGTTGGGCAGGACGAGATTGCGGAGTTTATCGAGGACACTCGCGACTGCAAGCCCGAGAGCGGCGTTCAATGGCTTGCGGACTACCTGGCCGAGGTCAAAACGGTCTACGCTTTCCAGCATCTGCAAGGATCGGATATTGAGGACGGTGGCAACGCCCTCCATGCGCTGCGCTCGGCAATTTGGGAGCGTGGAGATGCCATTATCCAGGCCGATGGCGAGGGGTTCACCAATGAGGACGGCTACCACATCGTCTGGCAATTTTCCGACTCGGTTTCAGGGCCCTGGAACATGGCCGTGCTGCAAGAGGAGACATGGCATCATTTCAGAATGGACCTGGGCGACCCCGATCACCGCGCTGCCTTCTTGAGAGGCGAAGTGCCGGACGATTTAGCCACAGTTCGAACCTCCCGTGCGCGCGACTGATAGAGCGTCTTTCCCTTCCGCGCGATCTGTCTGCAGCCGTCCACCTGCAGACGTCCTCGCTTTCAGAAATTCATCCACTAGAATTGATCTGAGGGATCCACAAAAATGTCACGTAAAGCACTCATTGCCGCCAATTGGAAGATGTACAAGACGCCCGCTGAAGCGAAGGCGTTCGTCGATGCTTTTTTGCCGCTGGTCGCCGGCCACACGCGCGACGAGATCGCGCTGTTTCCGTCTCCGGTATTGCTGCCAACGGTCATAGCTGCATGCAATGCCTCCAACGTGGCCGTGGGCGCGCAGAACATCCACTTCGCTGAAGAGGGCGCTTACACCGGCGAAACCTCCATCGTCCAGTTGAAGGCGGTGGGTGGAACGCACACGCTCATCGGCCACTCCGAGCGCCGGCAATACTTTGCCGAGACCGACGAGATTGTGAACAAGAAGCTGCACACCGCGCTCAAGCACGGCGTTGTACCCATCGTCTGCGTGGGCGAGGTGCTGGAAGAGCGCGAGGCCGGCAAGACCGCCGGCGTCCTCAAGACGCAGATAACCGGCGCCTTCGCGGGCATCACACCGGAAGCAGCTGCGCCCATCGTGATCGCCTACGAGCCGGTGTGGGCCATTGGCACCGGCAAGACGGCCACGCCGGAGATTGCCGCGGATGCGCATGGCATCATTCGCGCCGAAGTGGCAAAATTGCTCGGCGCGGATGTTGCCGCGGCCATGCGCATCCTCTACGGCGGCAGCGTGAAGCCCGACAACGC
>JBAUCP010000400.1:0-10600 GCA_049677625.1 Occallatibacter sp.
GTCTACTTTACCAAACTGGACAACTATGGCATCAGCGGCGCCGCCGGTTCGCGGCCGATGGGGGACATCCCCTTCAAGCCGCTCAACTCCGCTGCAACCGCTATCTACATTCACACATTCTCAGCCACATGGCTGAACGAAGCGCGCGCCAACGGCACCCGGTTTGCAGATAACGGCGTGAGGGATGCGGCCGGCGTAACCAACTTCGGCATTCCGTACGTCAACGTGCAGACCTTGCCCTGGCCGATTCAATTCGGTGCATATGCCGGTTCAACGACGCCCTCCCTCTACGCCGAGAATACTTACGAAGTACGCGACATGGTGACGCATTCCTGGGGTTCGCACGAGATCCGCGTGGGCGCGGAAGTGCGTTTTGAGCAGGACAACGACAATCTGCTCGGCGACCAGAGACCGACCTATGCCATGCAGGGCCTATGGACAATGGCCAACGATGCGGCCATCTACGAGCAAGTCGAGGCCAACCCGCTGACCGGCGGCACTCCGCTTACACAACGGTACTTCCGCTCGGAAGACATTGCCGGTTATGTGCAGCACGATTGGAAGGTGACGCCCAATCTGACTCTCAACATGGGCCTGCGCTGGGAGTACTTCACTCCGCTGCGCAACAAGGGTTCAATGATCAACTATCCCGTGCTGGGCACGGCTCCCGGCCAGGCACTGAGCGGCATCACGCTGCAACTGCGCAACCATCTTTGGAACGCGCAGCCGCACAATCTGGATCCCAAGGTCGGCTTTGCATTCACGCCTCCCAATCTCCATCAAAAGCTGGTGATCCGCGGCGGCTTTGCGATCGCCGACAACCACCTTGACATCGCGCTCTTCAACAACGCTCTTGAAGACGGGCCCGGCGTGGCCAACTTCGGCCTGTGCTGCGCAGGCAACGGCAACTCCGCCGGAATCAAGTACGAAATGGGAGCCAACAGCTCACCTAGCAGTTATCCGATCAACCCTGCGCTGGCTCTGGGCATCAATCCTGCTACAGGATTTCCCTGCGAGTACGGCTCTACCGCGGGGCACTGCGTTGTAAATAATGAGAGCTACGAGGTCTACGGCGCTTTGCCCAACACCAGGCAGCCCGTGGCCGACCTCTATTCCATGGATGTGCAGTATGAATTGCCTTACAGCATTGTCGGCACAGTGGGCTATACGGGCAGCATTGGCCGCCATTTTGCGCGGCTCGTGAATCAGAACTTCATTGCCTCGCAGTGCTATCCGGCAACCGCAAACTGCAGCGGCACAACGGCCATTACCCCGGTGAGCGCTGCCTATTTTGCGCAGACAGACTCCAATCAGTCTTACAACGCGCTGAATATGAACTTCACGCGGCACACAGCTCACGGCCTCAACCTCTCCGCGTATTACACCTGGTCGAAGTCACTGGATCAGGTGTCGAATGGCGATGCCGCCGACTCGAGCGCCAACCAGACCAACCCAGCCAACAACGCTACGGAATGGGGCCCATCCGATTACGATGTGCACCAGCACTTCACGGCCACCGCGGTGTATGAAGCTCCGCATGTGAGATCCGGCAACGCTTTAGTGAAGGCCGTGGCCAACGGCTGGCAGGTCAACGGCGTGGTGACTTACCACACAGGTTTCCCTTGGACGCCGGTCACCTATGACCTGCAGGCAAACGAGTTGATCACCGGCGCGAATCTGGTTGGTCCAACGCGCCCACTGGCCTATTACGGAGGCGCGGGTTCAAGCTGCTCGAACAGCGCCTGGAAAACAGGGTCGAATTTTCCCAAAGGCGGCCCTGCTTACTTCAACACCACGCCGCCCACAAGCGTCAATGCGCCGCTTTATGTGCCGGGCATCGGCCGCAACAGCTTTCGCGGGCCCTGTTACTTCGACACCGACATGAGTTTCGCCAAGGAGATTGTGCTGGACCGCTTCGAACATAACACGCTGCTGCGGCTGCAGGTGAATGCATTCAACATCTTTAATCTTCTTCAACTGGCGCCGATCGGCTTCAACAGCGGCGGTTCCAATATTCAGAGCGCCACTTTTGGCGAAGCGCAGAGCGGCGATGCGGGGCGGGTGATTGAATTCGTGGCCCGTCTCCAGTTTTAGATATTGCATTCCTGGCGCTCCGGGAGGATGGATTCCCGCCCCGAGCGTTTTTCACCTTAAGCCGACACACCGCGACCGTGAAAACCGGCTCTCTGCATGGCGCGTCCCGTCTCAGGGTTGTGCATGAATGTATCCCACAGCAGGCCGGAACGGAGGTTTTCAGCCATCAGGACTGAGACGCCCTGATCGATGCCAAGAACGTCGGGATCATACCAGTTGGCGCCGGGATGAAAGGCATCCACGAAGCCATACCGTCCCCAGGCGTACTTTCCCCACTTTGAGCGCATGTCGCGCAGAACCGCAAGACACTCACCGGGCAGGAACGGCAGCGAACCTGCGGCGGCGCAAGGAACAACCGTTCCGTCCAGAGGCCCCTGCGCGGGCGGTCCGCCCCACGCGGTGTAGCCGCCCACATAATCGGACGATGTAACTCCCCAAAACTGCTCGCTATACCATTTGGGATACGAAAGGCAGAATGCCTTGTGCGCGCGCGTAGCCCGGATGGAGTTGGCAAAGTAGTCGGCGTACGCGTCGGCCTTGTAGCGGAAGTCGTACCAGGCCTGCGAATACTGATGCGTGAAGAGCGGATCGTTGCCGCTGATATAGTCGAAGCCGGCGTAGTGGATGACGGGACGAGTGAAGTTGTCCCATGTCTGCGGCGGGACGGGATGAGTGGGCGAGCCGATTGCCAGCAGGTAGATGATCATCAGCTCGCAGTAATGGTCCCAGCGCACTTTGAGGAAGCCCGTGTCCGGGCGCCAACCCATGGAGAAGGTTCTGCCGCCATTGAGCATCCATGGCCAGTCCACGCGCTCATAGATCTCTGTGGCCAGTTGTTGGATCCGCGCGTCCTCAAAATATCCGCGTGCCGTCAGGATCCCGCAAAGCAGCAGCGATGTGTCGATCGAAGAAATCTCCGAATCGTAACGGCGTTCTCCTGTTTCAACATCGGTGAAGTGAGGGAAAAATCCGTGCATCTCCGGCAGATGGTTCAGGTGCCAGTCGAGTGTGGTCCTCACCCGCTCCACGATCTGCGCGTGAGACAAGTAGCCACGATGATCGGCGACGCACAGCGCGGTCAACCCAAAGCCCGTGGCGGCGATGCTGGCCACCCGGCGGGGATCGCGCACGCCATTGAGGTCATTGCGAGCCCGGTCAAGGACCTGCCCTGTCCTGGGGTGACCTTGTTCCCAAAAAAACAGACAGCCTTGGCGTTCAAGATCATCCAGAAAAGCTTCATCCTCTTTGCCCAGGCTCCAGGGATCGCCTGCGAATGCCGCGCGATTGGACACCAACGCGCAACCGACCGACGCAGCCATCGCTCCGATCATCTGACGCCGGTCGATCGTCCCTTTTCTTTCTTGCCGTGCCATCTGTTCCCCGCGATCACTTGCCAGACAAACCTTTTCCGCGTCGTTGCAGACAATGCCTGACTATGCAGGATTGTGAGCAGCGATACGAAGCGGATGCTGTTCCCATTTGACCATTCTTAGCCTCGAAGGATGAGAGAATTGTTGAGCGCAACCGATTGCGCAACCGCCGTCAAGCCACCTGCCCCATGCCATCAAGACGGCCACTTGCGCGACGGGTCGCATGAGTCCCACGATCGCGTTCATGCCACTCCATGCCAACTGGTGATCGGCGCGCGGTCCACAAGCCGTGCCTTGGAGAGAATTTATGTTGCGAACGGGTTTGAAGCATTGCCGGGCTTGCGGCCCCGTCAGAACCGCCGATGCAGGCCGCAGGATGAATTCCTTCCTCCACGCCATTCTCGCCTGTGCCGCCCTCTGCCTGGTAACGGCCGGATGCGAACCGTTTGCAGCGGCGCAAGCAGCCGCATCTGCTTCTACGCACCATGCGAGCAAAGTCATCCCTCCATCGAACGCGCAACTGGCCGATCCAAACATTGAGGCCCGTGTGGATCGACTGCTTCGGCAGATGACACTCGAAGAAAAGATCGGGCAGCTCGTCCAGTACAACGACACGGGAGACGCCCCTCCGGCACAGGCACCGGGGCCGCAGCCTGCTGCCGTCAAGCCAGGCGCGATTGCTGCGGTAAACCCTGAGACCGCAAATCATGTGAATGCCATGCAACTGGCTGCCACCGGCGGGCTCGGTTCGATGCTCAACACCGTGGGCGCGGAGCGCACCAACACCTATCAGCATCTTGCTGTGGACCACAGCCGCCTGCACATCCCTCTGCTCTTCGGTGCAGATGTGATTCACGGTTTTCGCACTATCTATCCAGTGCCACTGGGCCTGGCGGCTAGTTTCGATCCGGAACTCGTCATCGCGCTCTCGCACATGGCTGCCGAAGAGGCTACGACCGCAGGCGTCCGCTGGTTTTACTCCCCGATGGTCGACATCAGCCGCGATCCGCGCTGGGGCCGAACCGTGGAAGGCGCCGGCGAAGACCCCTATCTTGGCGCCGCCATGGCCCGGGCGTACATTCGTGGCTACCAGGGCGACGACCTCTCGAAGCCGGGCGCGGTCGCCGCTTCGGTCAAGCATTTCGCTGCCTACGGAGCCGCTGAGGCAGGCCGCGAGTACAACACAACAGACATGTCTGAGATCCGTCTCCGGCAAGTCTATCTGCCTCCTTACCAAGCCGCCGTCGAGGCCGGCGCCGCCACCATCATGAGCGCCTTTAACTCGCTCAATGGTGTACCCTCCAGCGCCAATCCTTTTCTTCTGTCCAAGATTCTGCGTGGGGAGTGGGGCTTCAACGGGTTCGTGGTCAGCGACTACACCGCCGTGATGGAATTGATGAACCATGGCATAGCACTCGATGCCGCGACAGCTACCCAGAAGGCCATCACCGCAGGCGTCGATGTCGATATGATGTCGCACTTCTACGACACGCAGTTGCCTGGGCTCATCCGTTCCGGGCGTGTTCCAATGGCTGTGGTCGATGAGGCTGTGCGGCGCGTGCTCCGGGTGAAGTTCGCAACCGGTCTGTTTGAACATCCCTACGCCCAAGGCGTGGAGGTCACGGCTGCAGTTGCCGGCCACCGGCCGCTGGTGCGCCAAGCAGCGGAAGAGTCCTTTGTCCTGCTTCAGAACGACAAACTCGCCGATGGCGCGCCGCTGCTGCCGCTCTCGCCAGCACGCAGCCGGGTCGCTCTCATTGGACCGCTCGCAGACGACAAAGGAGACATGGTAGGAGCCTGGGCCGGCGCCGGTAACGATCGCGACATCGTCACCCTTCGGCAATCGCTGGCAGAGCGCGCACGGCAATTGGGAGTTGCTTTGCTCTACTCCAAGGGAACCGAAATCGACAGTGCCTCGCAAGCTGGTTTCCCGGAAGCCATTGAAGCGGCAAAGGCAGCCGATGTCGTGATCCTCGCGCTTGGGGAATCGAGCAGCATGAGCGGCGAGGCAGGCTCGCGCGCATACCTCGATCTTCCGGGCAACCAGCAGCAGCTTCTTGAAGCCGTAGTCGCTGCCGGCAAGCCAATCGTATTGCTTGTCTTCTCTGGCCGCCCTCTGGTCCTTGACTGGGCAACCGAGCATGTTTCCGCAATTATGGAGGTCTGGTTCCCCGGAACCGAGGCTGGGAACGCGATTGCCGACGTTCTCTACGGAGATGTGTCGCCGAGCGGCAGGCTGCCCATGAGCTTCCCCCGCGCCGTCGGCCAGGAGCCGCTCTACTACAACCAGTTCCCGACGGGGCGGCCGGCCGCAGGGATTGACCTATCGAAGCCTCCAGGCGACGGCACGCGTTTTTTTTCCCGCTACATCGATGTGCCCAACAGTGCGCTGTTCCCCTTCGGCTACGGACTTTCCTACACCAGCTTCTCCTACAAAAATGTCACGGTGTCGAAGAGCAGCATCCCGCTGCCGCAGGCTCTTGCGAACCGAACTATGCCTCTCGTCGAAGTGACGGCGATCGTGACCAATACCGGGGACCGCGCGGCAACCGAGGTGGTTCAGTGCTACGTGCGTAACCTGGGGGCAAGCATTGAGCAGCCAGTGAGAAGCCTCAAGGGATTTCAGCGAGTCGACCTTGCGCCAGGCGAATCGAAACAGATCAGCTTCCCACTGGGCTTCAGGGAGCTCTCCTTCTTCAACCGGGAAAGCAAGCCAACGATTGAAGCGACCCATTACACGGTCTGGATCGGCGGGAGTTCGCTGGCCAGCCAGGAAGCCACATTCGAGGTGGTTCTTTCCACAGGGAGGACAGACTCGCGCTGATTTGCAGAGCGTCATCGGCTTGCTGTGAACCCTGGATGCCTGCCGCAACCGGCCAACCGGACTCTTAACGGGGTGAGCTAGCGACAGGGCGAGTCACTCATTGAGGCAAATGCGGCACTCCATCCGACAACGGCCCGGAGTTCGTGGTCAGGGATCTGCGCAAGCGGCTGGCTGCAACTGGGACTCAGACACTGTATATCGAACCGGGCTCTCCCTGGGAAAACGGCTACCGCGAGAGCTTTAACTCGAAACTGCGGGATGAGTTCCTGAATGGAGAGACCTTCCACTCGACGAAGGAATTGCGCGTGCCGGCTGAGCGCTGGCGCATCCACTACAACACCGTCAGGCCACACTCATCGCCGGGCTACAGATCGCCGGCGCCTGCTGCATGGCTGACCGAAGCATCCCAGGGGCATGGAAAAGTCTCATTCGGAACTCATCGCCATTCTGTTCTTCAGTGCCGTTCGTCTACTTTTTGACGATCGATTCGAGCGCTATACGCTTACGCTCCAGCCGATGTACCATGCAGTGCTGCGATGTCCAGCAGCCGCTCGATCGCAATTGGATCTGGCGCATGCGTGCCGCGCGGAAATCCCGGCCCAATTGCAACAGCTTGTTGATGACTCTCTGACCAGGCAATGAAGACTGCGCTCTCAGATCCGGCAAGACGGCTGAGGTTGATCCAGGTATAGTAAGCGCCAAAATCGGCGTCAACCAGCGAGCCCGCATCGTCCATCTCCTCTGCGGCGTGCGCGAACATCTCGTTCATGTTTCGCTGGCGCTGGCGCGGGCCAAAGCGGGCGACAAGGCTGACCGGTTCTGCCCGGCGCAACACCTCGCGGGCCGACCACTGCGCGAAGGTCGTGCTGAAGATCTGTGTCCCCGAGCCCGCGTTGTAGATGCTCAGGACGAGCCCGTCAACAAGCGGATCGCGAGTATCGGGCTCACCTTCGCGGGGCGCCCACTCCGCCATGATCGAGCGCAGCATCTCAGGGCCAGAGGAGCCGCTATCGATGACGGATTTTATCTTCTTCAGCAACGCCTCGCGGACCGAAGACGATTCATCCCAACTGAAAGTGTTGATGGCGGCAGACTCCACCGGGAGTGGATTGCCCCCGTCAATATACCAATGTCCGTAAGGAGTCGGGGTCGCCGCGGCGCGCTTGGCAAGGCGGCGAAGGACGGCCGCGGCTCCATCGCCGCCGGTCACATTCGAGAATAAAACGCCATGCGGCAACATCTTCCGGAAAGGCTGGTAGCCGTCCTTGCGCAGTTCAGGGCCAATAACGACGACGGCCCAACGCGAAGTTGCCGGCGCATCTGCAGGCGTGGCCTTGTGGACCGCATCAACAAACTGTGTTGCTACTGAGTGGAATGCATCAATCTGATGCGACGCCCAAAGATAGGCGTTCAAATCTTCTTCAAACTTCTGTGGAAACTGTACCCAGTCTTCCGCAACCAGCCCGGGCGACAGAGAGAGATCAGCGAAGCCTTGGGTGAGCTGGTGGAGTTCATCGGCTGGAAGCGAAGAGAGAAATGCGAATTGCGCTTCAGTCGCTGCCCGCTCTCGCGGAAAGCTCGTGTCAATTGCAATGACCTCGCGCAATAGAATGGCCGCCAGGGCCACGGGCAAATCGCGCAGGAGCGCGAGATGATCGCAGGCCAGTTTCCGGGCCAGCGGTCCATAGGACCGAAACATCTCCTGGTTCAGCTCGCGCGGCTGCATTACACCACCTCGGGAAGCACCGAACCCTGCGCGAGTGGAGTTGAAAATCCCAGCAGCCTGCCCACTGTGGGCACCAGGTCGATTGAGTCGATGGCGCGCTCGATGAAGATGTTCTGCCGGATGCCTGGGCCCAGGGCCATCATCCATGAGGTGCGGGAAGCCCGGTCGCCGGTGCGGTGATGCTGAAAGCCGTTGCCGGCCGGGTTGGAGTCAGAGTCGCGGCCAAAATCAGGCAGGATGAACATGGTTGTCTTGCCGGCATACTCGGGATTGGATTGGATGTGATTCCATATCTCGGCGCACAACCGGTCAGTGCGCTGAATGCCGTCAATGTAGAGCGAATAAGCGCCCGAGTGAGCAATGTCGATATCGTGCAGAGTAATCCAGAGCAGGCTCGGCGCCGCCTGCGTCATCAACTGTTTCGCAACATAGACGGAGAGTTGGTCAGCGCTTTCCATGCTGAGAGCGCGGTGTGCAAAATCGGCTGGGGAAAAACGCAAAACATTCTCGAGCTGCTGCAACTGAACCTCAGTCTCCGGCGCTCCTGCCGCCAGGTGTGGTTCTTCGTAGGTCTCGCGCAGCAAATTATCGAATCCACCATTGTTGTTATTGTCAGGAGCTGCTGCGTTCAACAGCAGCTTGGGCAGGATGACTCCCGCTCCATAACGCGATCCGAAGCCGCGGTCCGTGCTGCACCCCATATTTCTGAAGCCGCTGCTGGGAGAAATCAGCCACGCATCGTTCGAGGGCCTTTTCAAGCCTTTGCGGAAATACTCGAAGAGCGTGGGATGCGGTGGAGCTACACCGGAGAAGTTGTTGAAGGTTTCGTAAATCCCGGTGGCGATGCTGGTGGTGGCCACATAGTGGCCGAGAATTCCGTGGTTAATGACCTGGCCGAAGAAGGTGCTCTGCGGCAGCAGGGTCTTGATCAGGCCGGGTATATTTTCCTGACCATCGGGCGCGAAGGTCTCTTCGTCGCGCGCTCCACCTCCAAAAGTGACGATGACGACTTTGCGTCCACCAGGCGCCCCAAAGGCGCGCACGGGAAGGGAAGGAAGAGCGGCGCAGGCAACGGCTGTGCGCAGAAATTCCCGGCGGCTCCAAACGAGTGGAGCAAGTCCGTACGAGGGAGAGCCTCCGCGAAAGACCATCTCGAAATTCCTCGCGTCCGGGCTATCGCTGCATGAATGTGCCGGGCGGAATATGCATTCTCACGCTGCTCGCTAATTCCTGCAGGTTGCCGATACTGCTGAGAAGTGCGCGTACAGATGCGAGAAGTGAATGTATAAGCGCGCCCCTTCAATCGAAACGCGCAACTCTTCTTTGAAGAACTAGAATTTCACCATCTTCACCCGCACGACCTCGGGCTGCTGGTGAAAGCAGAGACCGCGGTCGGTTTCGTCACCGTTCCAAAGCCGTAGGGGTTTCCAAACACCATCTTCATAAGCGCCCTGCTCGGCGGAAAGAACTTCGCTGCGAATCCATGGGAGTTTTCCCGGAAGATGGAAGGTTACGCTGGCGTCGATGCCCGTAACCAGAAACTCGTCCGGCCCAAGTTGCGCCACCAGCGCAGCACCGTGAGCATCTTTTGTGCCGGGCGCCCGCCGGCCATCGGACTGCGGGAAGCCGAAGGAAACCGTCGCCTGCCACGCGCCGAAGTTCAACTCCTGCGTGGCCTGGCCCGGCTCCTCCACTGCGGTCTTGAGCTTGCCGTCAAACTCGAGCCTGGCGATCACGCGATCCATGGGGTTGATGAGGGCAAAGTTTCTGGCGTGTGCTGACCACGGATCGTTACCCAGAATATTCCAGCCGGTCTGGTCAACGCCGAATGGAGAGAAGCCGATGGCGTCATTGCCCAGCGCATAGAAAAAGAACTTCGCAAAGCTGTCACTGCGCCCCGTTTCAGGAATCCAAAGTGGGTTATCTGGCCGGCGATAAGTATTGATCGTTTCCCTGTATAACTGCGAATCGTCGGTGTAGATATCCGGACCGATCATATCGATTGACGGGGCCAACTTGCGCCACAGCCCGACCATCTTCTGAACCGCGCCACCGCTGGGGTATGCAATGCCGGGAGTATCCAACTGCCGCTCCGGCAGCTCAGCTGGCGGGTAATCGATCCAGACATTGATGTAACAGGGAATGGCAAACTCCGCTTTGCCGGCGGCCGCGATTTCATTGATGTACCTGGCCTGATGGTAGACCTGAAAAGTTTCGTCGGCATCAGCGCCGAAGACCTGGCTCCAGGTGCCTGGCTGCTTCTGGGCGGCAGCAAGCAAATCGTCGGGGACCGGCCCAGCGAATTCGCGATTCGCCTCCGCAGAGTTGTCGCGCACGCTGCCGATGTTGCCTGACTCGTTTTCGACCTGGATCAACAGCACCGTGTGCTGTTCGCCGTCAATCTGCTTCAGGTGGCGCATGAGCGCAACAAATGCGGCCTTGTCAGCCTCCAGCGTGGCGTGCCCGAGCGGTGAAAGCACATCGATTGGCTCGCCGTCGGGGCGGACGATGCGAGGAAAGCGCTTGCTGTCGGTCTTGACCCACTGTGGCGCGTAGTGATCATTGCCATTCTTCCAGGTGCCGAAC
>JBAUCP010000401.1:0-1629 GCA_049677625.1 Occallatibacter sp.
GAGATTCAGTGGTCACAACTTAGGGTAGGAGCACTGGTCCTGGTCGCCATGGCCGTGCTGGTGGGACTGATTTTTCTCATGTCCGGCTCAACCGGCGGCCTGTTCGCGAAGAAGCTCTACCTGCGCAGCTACTTCAAGAACGCGGCCGGCCTGAAAGACGGCGCGCCGGTCACGCTAGAAGGAGTAACGATCGGCAACGTGCGCCACATCCGCGTGATTCCATCGCGCGAGCCTTCCCCGGTTGAAGTCACCATGGAGATCGGGCGCGAGTATCTGAGCGGCCTGCACGTGGACTCGACCGCCGGAATTGCCCAGGCGGGCGTTCTGGGCGACAGCTTCGTCGATATCGACTCGACCCACGCCACCGGGCCGCCGCCGCCGGACCACGCCGAACTGAAAGCAGCCGGCGCACCCACCATCCAGGACGTGATCGCGAGCAGCCAGGAGTCGATCCAGCAGATCCAGACGACCATGGGCAAGGTCAAAAAGCTGCTGGATTCGGTGAATGCAGGCCACGGAACAGTGGGCAAACTGATCAACGATCCTGCGCTTGCCAAACAGGTTGTCTCCATCGCCACGAACCTGCAGACGATTACCAGCGCTATCGCCGAGGGAAAAGGCACGGCCGGCAAGCTGGTAATGGACGACACGCTCTATCAGCACGCCAGCTCGGCTATCGACAAGCTTGACCAGATCACCACCGCGCTCAATGAGGGCAAGGGGACGGCCGGCAAGCTGCTCAAGGACGAAACGCTCTACAACAACCTGAACGACACTCTGGCCAATACCAAGGAATTGGTCGCGCAGATCAACGCCGGCAAGGGCGCGCTGGGCAAGCTGGCCAAAGACCCAGCCTTTGCGCAGAAGATGGACGACACTGTGAGCAACCTCAACGCGATCCTGAAGGACATCAACGATGGCCAGGGCACCGTGGGCCAGTTGTTCACCAACAAGTCGCTCTACGACAATACCAACGACACGCTGACGAAGACGCGCAACCTGCTCGATGCCTTCCGCGCCGACCCGAAGAAGTACCTCACCGTGCAGTTGAAGCTGTTTTAACGGAGTTTTTCTTCCAACAAGCTGACGGATTTTCTTTCCGGAGTCGAGTCGCTCGTGATCTCGAAACATGCTTTACCGGCTATCGCTATCTTGTTATTTGCCGCGATTGTCTTCACGGCGTTCAATGGCCGCCAGCCCAAAGCGGCGCTGGCCGCAGCCGACCGAGCGCCCGCCTACACGAAAACCGGCGACCTGCTCCCTCCCGCCAACTACCGCGAGTGGATCTATCTCACCTCCGGCATCGACATGAGCTACGCGCCCAAGACCGCAGCCATGCAGAACCACTCCATGTTCGATAATGTCTTTGTCGATCCAGCGGCGTATCGCAGTTTTCTTGCAACCGGAACCTGGCCCGACAAGACCGTGATGGTTCTCGAGGTGCGCGAGGCGCGGAGCAAGGGCTCCATCAATCAGGCCGGGCATTATCAAGGCACCGACGTGATGGGCTTCGAAGTCCACGTGAAAGATCAGTCGCGTTTTCCCGGCGGATGGGCCTTCTTTGACTTCGATTCTCCGCAAGCAAACGGCAAGCTGCTTCCTCAGGACGCGCCCTGCTACAGTTGCCAC
>JBAUCP010000402.1:0-2793 GCA_049677625.1 Occallatibacter sp.
GAATGATCAGCGGCAGCTCGGCCGATGCGCGCAGCACTTCTCCGTTCACCAGGTCAAAGACCGGCGTGCCGCGCGTGAGGATTGTGCCAGCCGCGAGCACCGCGCCCTTGCGCACGATTGTGCCCTCATACACGCCGCAGTTGCCGCCTACGAGCACATCGTCCTCAATCACCACCGGGCTGGCATTCACCGGCTCCAGCACGCCGCCGATCTGCGCCGCAGCGCTCAGGTGCACGCGCTTGCCGATCTGCGCACAGGAGCCCACCAGAGCGTGCGAATCCACCATGGTTCCCTCGTCCACATACGCGCCTGCGTTGATGTACATAGGCGGCATGCAGACCACACCGCGCGCCAGATACGCGCCCGCCCGGACTGACGAGCCGCCCGGAACCACGCGCACGCCATCGGCTGCGCTGAAGCGCCGCGCCGGGTAGGTGTGCTTGTCCACAAAGGACAGGCCGGGAGACGGCATCTCTTCCAGAGCGCCCAGGCGAAATCCCAACAGAATGCCCTGCTTGACCCACGCGTTCACGCGCCAGCCCGTGGCAGCGCCTGCGTCCGGCGAGGCCGAGCGCACCTCGCCGCTCTCCAATGCGGCACGCAGCGCAAGAAAGGCCGTCATGGCCCCAGGATCGCCGGACGCAGCCGGGCCCGCGGCAAAATACCGCTCAATCGATTCTTCAAGTTCCTGAATTGTCATTGCATTACGAGTCTATCAACTCGCGGGACCGCCCGCGCTCCCGGGAATCCCCGTCCCGGCAGGAAATATGCCCGTCCGGCGCAACCCGGAGCCCGTATGCGATACTCGAAACGGCATGTATAAAAGGATCGTCCTCAAGCTATCGGGTGAAGCGCTGGCCGGCGAGCGGGGTTTTGGCCTGGACGCCGACCGTGTAGCTGAAATTACCGGCGAACTGGCTGAAATCCACGCCCTGGGCGTGGAAGTCGGCGTGGTCGTGGGCGGCGGAAACTTCTTCCGCGGCGTGGAGGAGCATGCCAAGGAGATGGACCGCGTCAGCGCGGACAGCATGGGCATGCTCTCCACCGTCATCAACGCCATTGCCCTGCAGGACGCGCTGGAAAAGCGCGGCGTACAGTGCCGCGTGATGAGCGCCGTCTTCATGAATCAGGTGGCCGAGCCCTACATTCGCCGCCGCGCCGTGCGTCACCTCGAAAAGGGCCGCATAGTCATCTTCGCGGCCGGCATCGGCAACCCGTTCTTCTCCACAGACACCGCCGCAAGCCTGCGCGCCATGGAGATCAAGGCCGACGTCCTGCTCAAGGGAACCAAGGTCGAGGGCGTCTTCAACGCCGATCCCGTGCTGGTGAAAGACGCCGTGAAATACGACGAGATCACCTACATGGAGATACTGCGCCAGGGCCTGAAAGTAATGGACCTGACCGCCGTGAGCCTGTGCAAGGACAACGACATGCCGATGATCATCTTTAATATGAACCAGGCGGGAAACATCCGGCGCGTGGTGCTCGGCGAAAAAGTCGGGTCGCTGGTGACCGCTTAGAGTCTGCGGCGGGTCGTGCGTGGCCGGGCAGCGGCTCGGGCCTGCGGAGTTGTACCAGACAACTGCTCGGAGACGTCTAACTGCCAGTGGAGATGCGCAAGCCAGCACGGTTGACAGCCCTCACCGGCTTGCGTTGCTTCGCGGCCATCAACATTGTCTTCTTTCACTTTTCCGACCCCAGGTGGTTCGGCATTCTGGCGCCCATCGTCAATGCCGGCTACGCTTCGGTCAGTTTTTTCATCCTGCTGTCAGGGTTCGTGCTCGCCTACAACTACGCCTCCCGCGCACGTGCGGGCGAACTTGAAAAAGTGCGCTTCTGGGAGGCGCGATTCACGCGCCTCTATCCCATTTACCTGCTCAGCCTGCTGCTCAGTTGGAAGGTGCTGCCGCTCGAATATGCGGCTCACACCCACGCCATGTTCTGGTGGGGGATGGTGCTCACGCCACTGCTGCTGCAGGGATGGGTCCCGTCGCTGGCCACCTTTCTGAACACGCCCGCATGGACCATGGCCGCCGAGTCGTTCTACTACGTTCTCTTTCCCTGGATGGCGCGCTGGAAGCGCCCCGAGCGGCTGGCGCCGCACCTGGCCAAAATGTTCGGCGTGTGGATGATCGGCCTGATTCCCGGCACGCTCTACATCGTCTTCAATCCTGACGGCATCGCGCACCCCGACCGCTGGAGCTGGGGTCCGTGGCTGCAGGCGCTCAAGTACACCCCGCTGCCGCACCTGGCCAGTTTCGTCTTCGGCGTGATGCTGGCCAGCGTGGACGAATTCATCGGCCGCACCAGCCGGCTGCGCATTGCAGTGGGGGTCTTCGGATTTGCGTCCACGTTCACTATTCTCTCGCTGGCCGCGCACATCCCTTACGCCATCCTTCACGACGGCCTGCTCATGCCCTTCTTCGGCTGCATGATTCTCGGCCTCTCCGGCAACAACTGGCTGGCCACGGGCTTCGGCTGGGGTCCGCTGGTCTTTGTGGGCGAGGCCAGCTACTGCCTTTATCTGCTCCACTTCAACCTGTGGAACCTGATCCACGACTCGCACATCCTCAACCACCTCGGCCTGGCCCGCTTCGATCCCTGGATCAGCTACGTGCTGCTGATCTCCATGGCGGTGCTGGCGCTGCATTTCGTCGAGAAGCCGGCGCAGCAGCAACTGCGCAAGTGGATGAGCGTCTGGAAGTGAGTGTTGCCGCGAACGCCAATGTCTCGCACATCGCCGGCCTCATCGAGAGAATGCAGTTGGAGTGAAGGCCTCACGTGCGTTTCGCG
>JBAUCP010000403.1:0-4842 GCA_049677625.1 Occallatibacter sp.
GCCGCGGGCTACAGCGACAGCTACGACCACTTCAAGAACTTTTTTGCCTCGGTGCGCTCGCGCAAGCCGGTGGTGGAAGATGCGGTCTTCGGCTTCCGTGCCGCGGGCGCGGCTCTGTTGAGCAATCTGAGTATGGAGCGTGGATCGATTGTGCAGTGGGACCCGGACGCGATGAAGCTGATCTAGTACCACGACCGTGTAGATTTGTGGTTTCCCAGGTCTCAAAAGCGAGACCTGGGGCACCCAAATTCATGGGCACGATTATAAATTCACCAGGTTACGGTACTAGCTGTGCCGCGCGGGGCTGACCCCCGAGGGCGGGCGCCTGGTGAGCTTCTCCAGAAGAACTCGTCAGGCGCTCGCCGGAAAATAAGCTTCAATGGCGCGGCGCAGCGCCGCGTGGTCCACGTGCGGGTCTTTGCCCTCGTAGCGCGCGGCCCAGCAGACCTGGTTCACAATGTCCCGCGGATAACAGGAGCGCAGCTCCTGGCCTAGCGATTCGCGGATGAACGAGATAAGACTGAGCGGAATTTCGGGATCGTAAGAGACCTGCTTTTCCGTGGCGACGCGTCGGAAGATCTCGGAGAACTGCTCGTTGTTCACTTCGCCGATCCGGATCTTGGTGTGGATGCGGCGCAGGAATGCGGGATCGACCAGCTCGGCGGGATTGCAGTTCGAGGCGAAGACGACCAGCATTTCGAACGGGACTTCAATCTTTTTGCCGCCAACCAGGGTGAGGAAGTCTTTTCTGCGGTCGAGGGGAACGATCCAGCGGTTGAGCAGCTCGTCGGGGCGGATGCGCTGGCGGCCGAAGTCGTCGATGATGAAAACGCCGTTATTGGCCTTCATCTGCACCGGAGCCGCGTAGAACTTGGACATGGGATTGAACTGCATGTCGAGCATCTCTGCCGTCAGTTCGCCGCCCACCATCACGGCCGGGCGCCGGCATCGAACCCAGCGCAGGTCGCAGTTCGTGGGCGCGGCCTCCACCTGCTGATGGATTGACGGGTCGAACAGGGTGATGATCTGCCCATCCACTTCCATGGCGTGAGGAAGCCATATCTCGTCCTCGGCGAGCACGCGCGACAGAACCTCGGCGATGGTGGTCTTGCCGGTTCCCGCCGGTCCGTAGAGCAGAATGGAGCTGCCTGAGTTGAGCGCAGTACCAAACCGGTCAAGGGACTCCTCGTCGATGACCAGGTGGCTGAAAGCGCGACGCACGTCGACGGCATGCACCTCAACCTTTTGAACGCTCTGCTTCTTTACCTGGCTGACGTAGCTCTCGAAAGCGACCGGAGTGGCGCCCGCATACTGGCTCTGCTGCAGCAGCTCCGTGGCGCGCGTCCTGCCCTGTGAGGTGATGGCGATCTGCGGAATGTTGCCGCTCATGCCCGTCACCTGGCAGAGGGTCTGCGCGCGCAGCTTGCAAAACAGCTCATCGGTCAGCTCGTAGCTGAGCCGAAGCCTGTCAGAGAGTTCAACGATCGATAGTGCGCCGGATAGATAGAGTATTTTTAATACAAGGTCTTCAACTATGGATTGGCGTATATCGAGTTCGGCAAGGCTGCGAGGCTTGTTTTCAGGACCGGAAACACTGGGTGAAACGGGCCCGAAGTCATACTCGTAGTCTTGCATGGATAGCACAGTCGCCATCTGATTCTCCTGGATGTGTTTACTAATCTAATGCCTCTCAGAGAATTAGACATGCTCCTTTGGTCGGCGCGACGGTGCCCCTTTAGTAGTAGCGTGGCAGTGTCTTCGAGAGCTGTTCGCCTCTTGAGAGCAATCGCGGGCGGTGCTACCGGGAAAAGATCGTCCCTGTGCCTTTGTTAAACTGCTCGCAGACCAATTTCGTGGGTCGTATAGGTCCGAAGCTGAGCAGCGTTCCCCGGAGAATCCATGGCAGTAGTAGAACTGGCGGCGGTCACCAAGGCCTATGAAGACAAGATTGCCGTCAACAGCCTGAGCCTGTCGATTGAGGCCGGCCAGATGTTCGGCCTGCTGGGACCGAACGGCGCGGGCAAAACCAGCTCCATCCGCATGATGATGGGCATCACCCTGCCCGACTCGGGCCGCGTCGAGCTCTTCGGCAAACCGTTCGAGCGCCAGAACCTCAACCGCGTGGGTTATCTGCCCGAGGAGCGCGGACTCTACAAAAAGATGAAGGTGCTCGATCAGCTTGTCTTCTTCGGCTGCCTGCACGGGCTGGAGGCCGGCGAGGCGCGCAAGCGCTCAGTGGAGTGGGCGCGGCGGCTGGAGATCGACGATGCGCTCGATAAGAGGACTGAAGAACTCTCCAAGGGAATGCAGCAGAAGATTCAATTCATCAGCGCCATTCTGCACGATCCCGGCCTGATTATCATGGATGAGCCCTTCAGCGGTCTCGATCCGGTGAATGCAGTCCTACTGGAGCGCACGCTGATCGAGCTCAAGGAGAGCGGCAAAGCTGTGCTCTTCTCCACGCACCGCATGGACCAGGTGGAGAAGCTCTGCGACTCCATCTGCCTTATCGATCGCGGCCAGGCCGTGCTGGCAGGCAAGATGCGCGAGATCAAGAGCCGCTACGAGCGCAACCGCGTGATCGTGGAGTTCGAGGGCAGCCCCGATTTCCTCTTGAGCCCGGAGGTTGCCGAGGCGCGCAACTTCTCAGGCCACGCCGAGATCCGGCTCAGAGAGCACGGCGACGCGCAGAAGCTGCTCAAGGAAGCAAGCGCGCTGGCCACCATCTACCGCTTTGAGCTGGTCGAGCCCTCACTTGAAGAGATATTCATCCAGACCGTGGGAGGCAAGGCCGATGCGTAACATACTTCTGATCGCGCGGCGCGAATACCTGGAGCAAATTCGCGGCCGGGCCTTTCGCCTGTCCACGTTCGGGCTGCCGGCCGTCTTTGCGCTGGTGGTCGCAGTGGCATATTTTTCAGGCCGCGGGCTGGGTTCGAATCGACATGTAGTTATTGCGTCTGCTGACCAGGCGCTGGCCGCCGCGGTGCGCTCCCAGTTGTTGAGCGACAAGGGCAGGAAAGCAACGGTGGAAATCACCGATCCATCCGGCCCGGCCAAGCGCGCGGAGCTGGTCGACCGGGTGCGCGACAAGCAGATCGACGGTTTTCTCTGGATCGACGACCCAGGCGGCGTGCCCGCCGCGAGTTACACCTCGCAGGCCGCGGGCGACTTTATCACCACCGCGCGGCTCAAGGATGCGCTGGACAACGGACTCGTGGAAGAACACCTGGCCGCAACCGGGATGAATCAGGCCGATTCGGACGCCGTGGTGAAGGGAATCCACGTTACGACCTACCAGGTGAAGAAGAATGGCTCGGTGGTGAAGACCAACGCGCAGGCCTCTTTCTGGAAGGGCTACGTGATGGCCATCCTGCTCTCCATGACCACCATGATCTATGGCCTGAACGTGGCCCGCTCCATCATCCAGGAGAAGACATCGCGCATCTTCGAGGTGATGCTGGCGACGGCCAAGCCAAGCGATCTGCTGGCCGGCAAACTTATCGGCGTGGGCGCCGTGGGGCTCACGCAAATCGCTATCTGGCTGGTTGCGGGCGCGGTCATCATCGGCTCACCCTTTGCCGCCGCAATTCTCACCGGCCAGTTTTCCATCCACTTCTCGTGGATTGAGGCCGTGCTCTTTCCGGTCTACTTCCTGCTCGGCTACCTGCTTTACAGTTCGCTGTTCGCGGGCCTTGCGGCCTCATGCGAAACCGAGCAGGAGCTGCAGATGTATATGCCGCTGGCGGCCGCGCCCACCTGGCTCAGCTTTTCGCTTATCCTGCTCATCATCAACGACTCGAATTCCGTTTGGTCGGTGCTGGCCTCGCTCTTTCCTCCCACTGCGCCCGTGGTCATGTTTCTGCGCATGGCCTCGGAGATTCCACCCGCATGGCAGTTCGCGGCGTCGATCGGTCTTTTGCTGCTGAGCATCTGGGCCACGCTCTGGATTTCATCGCGGCTTTATCGCGCAGGCATTCTGATGTATGGCAAGCGCGCCACGCTGCCGGAGCTGCTGCGCTGGCTGCGTTATAGCTAAAATCGAAACAGTGACCACGGAAGCCGCATCCAGATTCACCTTGAGCCAGCGACTCGCTCTCGCCATCGTCCCGCGCATGGTGTGGGCGCTGCTCTGGCTCGCCGGCCTCACCTGGCGCTTTGAGGTCATCGCCGAAGAAGGTGCGACGCCGCTCATGAACGGTCAAGGCGCGGGCGCTGAGGTCTTCTGTTTCTGGCATCAGTGCGTGCTGCCCTGCACCGTCTACTTCCGCTGCACCGGCGCAACCATCCTTATCAGCCGCAGCTTTGACGGCGAGCTCGTTACCCGCATTCTCGCGCTCTTCGGCTTTCGCGCGGTGCGCGGCTCGAGCTCGCGCGGCGCGCTCGAGGGGCTGCTGGGATTGAAGCAGGTTATCGAGAGCGGCCACCCGGCCATCTTCACCGCGGACGGCCCGCGCGGCCCCATCTATCGCACCAAGATGGGCCCCATCAAGCTCGCGCAGATGACCGGTGCGCGCATCGGCGCATTTCACCTGGAGCCGGAGCGGGCGTGGAAGATGAATTCATGGGACCGCTTCCTGGTGCCGTGGCCGTTCACGCGCATCGTGGTGAGCTGGGCGCGCTGGACGCACATACCCGCCGATCTGGCCGAAGAGGATTTTGAAGCGAGCCGTGAAGAGCTCAACGCGGCAATCGAGCGGGCGCGGCTACGTGCGCTGGCGCACCTGGGGAAGGCCGCGCAATGACGGAGCCGCGCGAACAATCTGCAGGCGGCAAGCCACTGCTCGTCTCCGACTTCGACTTCGAGTTGCCCGAAGAGCTCATCGCGCAGCAGCCTCCGGC
>JBAUCP010000404.1:0-11776 GCA_049677625.1 Occallatibacter sp.
GCACTGTCTGGTGTTCGGATTCGCTCTTTACTTCCTGCCCGCAATCATTGCGGAGGTGCGCCACACGCACAACTCAGCCGGCATCCTGCTCTTGAACATCTTTCTTGGCTGGACACTCATCGGCTGGTTCATCGCGCTGATTATGGCGCTGGGGTCAACGCCGCGCTACTTTTACTATCGAGGATGGTGAGTGTGAGCTGGAGGCAGCATCTGAGCGGTTCCCGATGATTCGACCGCGATAAACCCGTCGCTCGCAAGCGGGCGCTGGACCCTGCACGTTGCCGCTGTAGCCGCCTACGCCTTTTTCTTCGTCTTGCGCGACCGGCACAACTCTTCCCAATCCTTTTCGGTCTGGTCGGCGTATAGGGAGCCGAATTTGGCCAGCGCTTCCGCGAATCCGTCGCCGGAGCCGAGATAACCGGCGATGACCAGCGGGTCGCCGGAGCGGGCGTGGCCGCGCGCGAGTAGTTCACCGCAGACTTCGGCGTAAGCTTTGAGTTTGTCCCCGGCCAGGTCTTCGAGCTCGATGGAGCCTTTGTGGTCATTGAGCTGGCGCACCAGAAAGGTGCGCGTGCCGATGTGCGTCCAGCCCAGGAACGGATCGGTCTGCAGTTGCATCGAGCGCTGGCCTTCGGCGGTGCGCTGGCCGTTGTGGTGCGGCGGCTGCGCGTCGGGCAGATAAGGCGAGTAGGCTGACGCCACTTCTTCCTTGATCTGCAGAAACAGCGGATCGCCCGGCCCGTTGCCCTCGAAATAGACGCAGTAGTCGCGCAGCCCCACTGAGCCGGTGCCGACCACTTTGAAGGCCACATCGATCGGGCGATAGAACGACAAAAGATGCTGACGCTGCGGCTCGAGCATGGCGCGGTAGGGCCCGAGCGAGGCCAGCACCGCCGCCGACTGCGCCGCGCTGACTCGCGTGAGCATGGGCTTGGACTCCCGGAAATGCCGCGGCGCGCTGGGGTTGGTTGAAACCGGCTCAGTGAGCTGCTCGAGCGTATGCTGCGGCGTGGATCGCTCGGCCTTCATCAGCGCATCGTGAACCGGTTTGGCCGATCCGATCCGATGCACCTGAAAGCGGCCCAACTCCAGATGCGGCATGCGTGCAAACTCGCGCATCTGTGCGGCGTAGCGCGCAATGCACGCCTCCACGGCGGCGCGTGCGGCGCCTTCCTTGCTTCCGGCGGCGCGGCCGGCCAGCACCAGCGACGCGGCCATGCGCTTGAGGTCCCACTCGAAGGGGCCGCGGATTGTCTCGTCGAAGTCGTTGATGTCGAAGACCAGGCGGCCGTCGGGCGCGGCATAGGCGCCCAGGTTGCGCACATGCGCGTCGCCGCAGAGCTGGCTCACGATGCCGGTCGAGGGCACCACGGCCAGATCGGCGGCCATCACCGGGGCTGCGCCGCGAAAGTACGCGAAGGGCGACCCGGCCATCAGCTCGCATTTCAGCTTGACCAGCGAAGGCACGCGGCCGTGCGTGGAGCGCTCGAGCAGTTCGAGCGCCGATGCCGGCCGGGTCTTGGGCTGCAGTTGATTGTGCTGCTGACGGCCCACCTGCTTGCGCCGTGTCTGGCCGAGTTTGCGCCGTTCCTGGGGAGACGTCCAGTTCATAGAGCGCACCATATACTCTTTGTCCGTGCGGCGCAAAGAGGAAATTGGGTGATTTAAACTTTTCTGGAAGCGCCATTCCTTTCACAAGAACCTCTTCGCACCCGGCCAGGCTCCATCCCAGGAGGAACTTCTTTTGACGCGCTCAGCCGTCTCTCTGTCTTCGACCGTTCTTTGCCTGGGCCTTGCGTGCGGATCGCTGGCCGCGCAGGCTCCTCCGCGGCCGTTGACGGTGGAGGCCATCTACGGGCACGGATCGCTGCTCGGCAACCCGCCGGGCGAGCTTACCTGGTCGCCGGACGCGAAGCACCTGAGCTATCTCGACGGTGGCGAGCTGGTGGACCTGGACCCCGGCAGCGGCAAGCTGCATGTGCTGGTGAGCCGCGAGAAGCTGTCGCAGCTGATGACCAATGGCGGGTCGGAGCGGGACCTCGATCATCGCAGCCGCTACGGCATGGCGGGCTACGAGTGGGCGCCCGATTCCGAGCACCTGCTCTTTGATACGGATGGCCACCTCTGGCTCTATGACCTGCGCAACGGTGTGGGGCTGCAGATGGGCTACTCGGGCGAGGCCGCGGGCGACGATCCCAAGTTTTCGCCGGATGGAGAAGCCATCTCCTTCATTCGCGATCACGGGCTGGCGGTGATCCATCTGCGCGAGCCCGGCACGCCTACCATCGCGGTTGCGCCGGCCCCGAACCCCAGCGTGCTGTGCGGCGAAGTGGATTGGGTTTACGAGGAAGAGCTGGACACGCGCAGCAACTACTTCTGGTCGCCGGACTCGAAGAATATCGCCTTTCTGCAGATGAACGAGGCGCAGGTGCCCGCCTATCCGCTTATCGACTGGATCCCGGTCCATGCACAGGTCTCCGCGCAGCGCTATCCGCAGCCGGGCGACCCCAATCCCGATGTGCGCGTGGGCGTGGTGAGCGCCAGGGGCGGCCGGGTGTCGTGGATCAAGCTGCCCGTTGAGCCGGGGCAGGACTACATTCCGCGCTTCGGCTGGGTCGACGACAAGACGCTGTGGATCGAGACGCTGACCCGCGACCACAAGCATCGCAATATCTATTTTGCCGACACCGGCAGCGGCGAGGGCCGTCTGGTGCTGCAGATCATCGACGGCAAGTTTCTCGATGAGAACTACGACGTTGAGGCCGGCGACGGCAGCATCGTGCTCACTAACTGGAGCGACGGCCACAACCATCTCTATCTCTACAGCTACGACCAGCACAAGCCGGCGGCGGAGGCAGCCAAACTGGAAAAGCAGCTTACCAGCGGCGACTTTGAGGTGAGCGGCGTGTACCGCGTCGACTTCGCGAACAAATTTGTCGATTACGCCTCGAATGAAGGCAACCTGCTGGAACAGCAGTTGTGGCAGGTGAGCTTTGACGGCAAGCGCAGGCAGTTGAGCGCAGGCGCCGGATTCCACGAGGGCAACTTTGCGCCCGCAGGCAGCGGCTATGTCGATACCCAGTCCGACCGGCTCGATCCGCCCACGCTGCGGCTGTGTGCATCGCCCGGCAAATGCAACGTCTTCTGGCAGACGCGCGCGCTCGAGGCTTATGGCCTGCGCGCTCCGGAGCAGCTTGAGGTGAAGGCGCACGATGGGACTACGCTCTATGCCACGCTGCTGCTGCCGAAGGACGCGACCGACGCCGCCAGCGCGCCGCTGATCGTGAATCCGTATGGCGGGCCGGGGCCGCAGGAGGTGGCCAACCGCTGGAACGACGACCTGCTCTTCGACGAGCTGCTGGCCGAGCACGGATTCGCCGTGCTGCATACGGACAATCGCGGGACCGGCCTGCGCGGGAGGGCCTTTGCGCAGGCGGCCTATCACAACTTTGGGCCGGTGCAGCTTGAAGACCAGTTGACCGTGGTGGACGCCGCGCTGGCCAAATATCCGCAACTGGACCCCAAACGGCTGGGGTGGTGGGGATGGAGCTGGGGCGGCACCTTTACGCTCTATGCGATGAGCCACTCGGACCGCTTTCGCGCCGGGGTCGCGGTGGCTCCGGTCACCGACTGGCGCGACTACGACTCGATCTACACCGAGCGCTATCTCGGCCTTCCTTCAGAGAATGTGGACGGCTACCACGACGATTCGGTAGTGAACTCCGCTGCGCAGCTCAAGGGGCGCGTGCTGCTGGTGCAGGGAACCGGCGACGACAATGTGCACGTCGAAAACATGATCCAGTTTGTGCAGCAGTTGATCGAGGCCGGCATCCCTTACGACCTGCAGATTTACCCGCGCAAGACGCACTCAATCGCAGGCCCCGGCGCGCGGACGCACCTCTTCAATCGTATTCTGGCGCAGTTTGAGCAGTATTTGAAGCCGGCTGTGCAGTAGGAAGGGGAGGGCTGCTAGCCTTCGTGGCGCTTGAAGAGGTCGTCTTTCTCGCGGCAGCCGCACTTGGAGCACTCGAGGCAGCAGACAAGCAGCAACGCCACGCCCACCGTGATCAGGATGGCGAAGATGTTTCCGTTGACTCCAAACCAGTGAATCAGGCTATGCATGTCAAGCGACCAGACCTGGGAAGTATCCGTAGAAGCATGATACCCCTGCTTCCCGGCGATTTCCCACACCATTCGTAGGACGCCCGAATCCCACAAAAGGTTAACTTCCGGCCGAAGCAGTTTTCACTTGCCAATAGGAGAATATAAGGCGAAAATAGTCGCAGTGATGGGTGCTGTGCCCAATCCCGCGCCGGCTATTGGCTCCCAAGAGCTGCGGGAGGATCTGCCGGAAGAGCTCCGCAGCCTGGCCAGTGCGCCGATGTGCGCTGCGCCGGAACCGCTGGGCGAGCCCTTCGTGAACTGGCTCTTCGTCGACCTGAACTCGTACTTCGCCTCAGTGGAGCAGGAAGTCAGGCCGGAGCTGCGCGGCCGTCCGGTGGGCGTGGTGCCCATGATGGCGGAAACGACTGTCTGCATTGCCGCCAGCTACGAGGCCAAGGCCTTCGGCGTAAAGACCGGCACCATGGTGGCCGACGCCAAAAAGCTGTGCCCCGAGATCGTTCTGGTGGAGGGCCGGCACGAGCTTTACACCGAATATCACCACCGCATTGTGGAGGCCGTGGAGAGCTGCGTGCCCGTGACGGCCGTGCTTTCGATCGATGAGATGGCCTGCCGGCTGATGGGCCGCGAACGGCCGCTGCTGGCCGCGCTGGAGCTGGGGCTGCGCGTGAAGGAGCGCATCAGGGAGCGCGTGGGCCGCACGCTGCGCAGCTCCGTGGGCCTGGCCACCAACCGCTATCTGGCCAAGGTAGCCAGCGACATGCAAAAGCCCGACGGCCTGGTGGCGCTCACCTTCGATATTCTGCCGGAGGCGCTGAAGACGCTCACGCTGCGCGACCTGCCCGGCATCGGCTCGCGCACGGAGAACCGGCTCAACGAAAAGGGCATCCGCAGCATGGACGAGCTGCTGGCGCTCGACCGCGAGCAGACGGGCCAGCTTTGGGGCTCGGTGTGGGGCGAGCGGATGTGGCACTGGCTGCGCGGCCGGGACTTCGACCTTGCGGAGATCGAGGAGCAGAAGTCGATCAGCCACCAGCATGTGCTGGCGCCGGAGATGCGCACCCCGGAAAAGGCCTGGGCGGTGGCCCACAAGTTGCTGCACAAGGGCGCCATGCGGCTGCGCGCCAAGGGGCTCTGGGCCAGCGGCATCGGGCTGGCCGTCGGCTTCCGGGTCCCGCGCGCACGTAAAGGGCCGGCAAGCGCCGATGCCGAGTCCCCCGCACCCGTGTCCCGCTTCGGCATGCCCGCGCGCGGCTGGCACGGCGAGCTGCGGCTGAGCGAGTGCCAGGACAACCCCGCGCTGATTGCCGCGCTACGCCGGCTTTGGGAGTCGCGGCCCGCGGGAGCGGAGTACGACCAGCCCTATTTCATTGGTGTTCATCTGAGCGGCCTGGTTCCCGACCGGCTGCACTCGCTGAATCTCTTTGACGGCCTTGAAGACGAGCAGAGCCGCACGCAGTTGCTCAAGGCGATGGACGCGCTGAACAACAAATACGGCATGAGCACGCTGGCTCCGGCCACCATGTTGACGGCCTTCAGGGCCGCGCCCACGCGCATCGCGTTCCACAGTGTTCCGGATTTCGAGCTGGACCACGGAAAAACCCGGCCGGTGGCTGAGCCGAAGCGCGCGGCGCCTGCATTCGAAGATTTGGGCGACGATTGAGGATCACCGGGTCAGATGAGCAGTTTGCGCCGCAGTAGAGCGGACCCGGGCCCTCCCGGAGGGAGCGGAGGAGAATAGCCCAGGGTAGAGTCCGCCGCGGCGGACGGAACCCTGGGATGGAATCCGCGTTGCGTCGTCCGCGTCCCGGAGGGCCGCGCGAACCTTTTGAGTGAGGTGGCCCGCAAGGGATCGGCCGACCCTCCGGGGCGGAGGAGATTCACTGCGCCGGCAACCCAGGACTTCGTCCGCTTGCGCGGACTTCGGCCTGGGCTATTCTCGTATCGTCCCTCCGGGACAATGCCGGCGTGAGTTTCTTACAGTTCCAAACATGGTCAGCGTTGTACGGGCGCGCAGAGCGCGCCGCCGGATAGAAAAAGATTGGCTTGGGGCGGCTCTTGTCAGGGCTGAAGCCTGACCTACCAGTCCCGATCTACCAGCCTCAATCTACCGGCCCTGACCTGCCAGTCCCAGTTGCCCGGTCCGGCAACCTCGCCCGGCCTTCCTGAACTTTTCTCTCCGCAATGCGTAAATCTTTGCATCCCGAACCGCGCAAATTTGCGGATAAGAGAGTAGAAGCGATTCCAATGGCCCTTGACTGGCAGCCGGACTTCGAACAACTCGTGGACGAGCACCAGTCGATGGTCTACTCGCTGGCGGTGCGCATGACCGGCGACCGCGGGCTGGCAGAGGAGATCGCGCAGGATACTTTTCTGGAATTGGACAAGAATCTGGGAAAGATCAAAAATCTGCTCCATGCACGCTTCTGGCTACGGCGCGTGGCCATGAGCCGGTCAGCCGATGCGCTGCGCAGAAACAGAGTGCGCGGAGTGGATTTGTGGGTGGAGATGGAAGAGGATCATGCGGCGGTTGAGGAAGAGCACAACTCGCCGCTGGGTGCGCGGCTGGAGCGGTTGCTGGTGACGCTGCCCGCGCCGCAGCGCGCGGCGCTGATTCTGCGCTACCAGGAAGAGCTGACGCCGGAGGAGATTGCGGCTGCGCTGGACGCGCCCGTGGCTACGGTGAAGAGCAACCTGCAGCGTGGATTGAAGCTGCTGCGCGCCAAGGCCGCCAGCCAGTTGAAGGAGTACATACGTGGAACTTGAGCCGATGCCCGAACCAATGAATGACCTGGAACGCGAACTGCGGCAGGCCTTCGAGCGGCGGCCGGCGCCGCCCAGCCTGAAGCGCAAGATCATGGAGCGCCGGCGGCGGCAGAATACGGAGCGGCTGCGTCATCGCGTGGTCTTCTGGCAGCGGCTGGCGGCGAGCGTGCTGCTGGCCGGCGCAGTGGGCGGAGCTTTTGTGTGGCGCAACGTTGAAGAGCGGCGCAAGGGCGAGGCCGCGCGCGAGCAGGTGTTTACCGCACTGCGCATCGCCAACCATACGCTCTATCAGATGAACGCGCAGCTCGCGGCGCGGGACCGGGACGCGCAGTAAAGGATTTTGAGGCCGCAGTATGGTGCTTTCCCACCCTTTCCACAAAGGACGTGGAAAGGATGGGGCACGGAGCATGAGTGCGAAGCAGTAAGTAAGGGGAGATCGCTATGAAGAGTCGAATGATTACATTGGTGCTTGCGTCTGTTGCGCTCGCTGTTCCCGTGCTGGCCCAGACGGCATCGCCGTCGACGTCGCCGCTGCCGCTGCCGCCGGCGGTTGAAAAAGAGCTGGCCGCGAAGGCCTCCAACGTGACCGAGGTGACGCTGGGCAAGAACATGCTCGGCTTCGCTGCCAAATTCATGAACGGCAAGGACTCGGACGACAGTGCGACGCGGCAGTTGATCGAAGGTCTCGACGGCATCTATGTGCGCGATTACGAGTTCGACAAGGCGGGCGACTACTCGATGGACGACATCGACAAGCTGCGCCAGTACTTTGAGACCAGCGAGTGGACACCCATTGTGCGCGACCGCGAGAAGAAGAGCGGCGAGATGACCGACGTGATGGTGAAGTTGGTCAACGGCGAGTCGCACGGCATGTTCATTCTGTCGGCCGAGCCCAAGGAGCTGAGCATTGTGCTGATCCTCGGGCCCATCCGCATGGACCAGTTGGGCGCGCTCAGCGGGCTGGGCGGTCTGGGCGCGCTGGGCGATGTGGAGAAGAGCGTCAAGGATAAAGACAAGACAAAGGACAAGGCTGGGGACAAGACCGATGACAAGAAAGGCGGCAGCCAATGAAGCGCCTGTTGTGGATACCCATTTGCGCGGTTGCGCTGGCAGTGCCGGTGGTTGTGCTCGCCGGCGGCGATAGCGGATTTGACGGCGTGGTCAACTCCATCGAGAGCCGCTATCACGCGCACGCCACACGCATTCCGTTCATGGCCGTTATGAGCCTGGTGGCGCACAAGGCCACGCGCGGCGGCGTGAGCGGCGTGCACATTGCGGAGTTCGACAACTTTACGGAGCAGGTGGATGGCGACGAGCTGAACCGGATGGTGGAAGAAAAGCTGGGCCAGGGCTGGGAGCGGATGATCCGCGAAACCAGCAGGAAGGGCCATGAACAGACGCTGATCTTCGCGCATCCTGAGGGCGACCGGATGGGGCTCTTCGTGCTCGATCTCGACGGCAACGAGCTGGATGTGGTGCAGGTCTCGGTCGATCCCGATCATCTGAACGAGAGCATCGGCAAGTATGAGCACGGCGGCGGCGATCAACACGCGGAGAATGGCGAGCTAGAGTGAGCGGCTTATCGAGTGTGGTGTCCCAAAGGTCTATTGCATAAATGGAGTGCCCGAAAAACAGGTCCTTCGACTCCGTTTGGCCAAAAAACGGCCAAACTTCGCTCAGGATGACAACGCATTTATGATGCGAACTTTGGAGACAGGACACTCGCAGTGTATATAGATGAAGTGCGGGCAGAGGCGTAAGTCTGCTGGCGGTGCGCCCATCGCCTTGCCAAGAACATCCAACAGTCTGTGGCCGATGTAAGGTAGAGACTGAAGGAGTTCTTCATGCCTCAAAATCTCAAGGTGGAGTATTTTGTCGAGCCCGATGCGGCAGCTCTGGCGGCGCGGGCGGCGCGGCACTTTGTGGAAGCGGCTGAAGCAGCAGTAGCGGCGGGCGGGCGGGCGCGGATCGCCATCAGCGGCGGGTCCACGCCCAAGGTGGCCTTTGGGCTGCTGGCCGACCCCGCGCAGCCATGGCGCGCGCGCATGCCCTGGGACAAGCTCGATCTCTATTGGGTGGACGAGCGCTGCGTGCCGCCCGACCACCCCGACAGCAACTACCGCATGACCCGCGAGGCGATGCTGGACCATGTGCCGCTCGCGCCCGCGCAGGTTCACCGCATGGAGGGCGAGCTGGAGCCCGAGGTTGCCGCGGCGCGCTATGAGTCCGAGCTGCGCAACGGCTTCCGGCTGGAGGGCGCTGAGAATCCGCGCTTCGACCTGGTTGCGCTGGGCCTGGGGCCGGACGGGCACACGGCGTCGCTGTTTCCTCATACCGCGGCGCTCCATGAGATGGGCCGGCTGGCGGTTGCCAACCACGTCGAGAACAAGGACGCCTGGCGCATCACCCTCACCTGGCCGGTCATCAACCAGGGCGCGAGCGTCTTCTTCCTCATTGGCGGCGCGGACAAGGCGCAGGTGCTGAAGGAAGTGATGATGGGCCCGCGCGATACCGAGCGGCTGCCCAGCCAGCTCATCCGGCCCTCCGGCGGTATACTGACTCTGCTTCTGGACAAGGCCGCGGCTGCGCTGCTGCCCGCAACGGATGGGCAGGGCCGCGGTTCTATTGAGAGGGATGGATGATTCTGGCAGGCGATGTAGGCGGCACCAAGGTTCACCTGGCGCTGTATGACTTTACCGACGGCAATCTGAAGCACACCCGCGATCAGCAATATCCGGCCAAGGAGTACTCGGGGCTGGAGGAGATCGTAAAAGAGTTCATCGTAACGGAAAAGGTGACCGCGGCGTGCTTCGGCGTGCCCGGCCCGGTGCGCGAAGGACGCCTGCGCCTGACCAACCTGCCCTGGACGCTGGATAGCCGCGAGCTGGCCGCGCATCTGAAGATCGACTACGTCTTCCTCATCAACGATCTGCAGGCCAACGGCTACGGGATCGCCGAGCTTTCCGCCGACCAGATCTACACGCTGAGCGAGGGGGACGCACAGCAGATCGGCAACCGCGCGCTCATCTCGGCGGGAACCGGCCTGGGCGAGGCGTTTCTGGTGTGGGACGGGCGCGACTATGTGCCCTACCCTTCCGAAGGCGGCCACTCGGATTTTGCGCCGCGCAACGAGGACGAGATTGACCTGTTGCGCTTTCTGCGCCAGAAGTACAACGGGCGCATCAGCTTTGAGCGCGTGGTGAGCGGGCAGGGCATTACCAACTGCTACGAGTTTCTGCGCGACGTGCGCGGCGTGGAGGAGCCGGCGTGGCTGGCCGAGCGCATGACCGCCGAGGACCCCAACGCCGTGATCACCGAGCTGGCGCTCAAGGCCAAGAGCGAGATCTGCGAGAAGGCGCTGGACCTGTTCGTGGCAGCCTATGGGGCCGAGGCCGGCAACCTGGCGCTGAAGATTCTCTCCGTGGGCGGGCTCTACGTGGGCGGCGGCATCGCACCGCGCATCCTGGAAAAGCTGAAGGACGGCACGTTCATCAAGGCCTTCACTGACAAGGGGCGCCTGAGCCAGTTGCTGGTGCACATGCCGGTGCGCGTGATTCTGGAGAGCCGCACGGCGCTGCTGGGCGCGGCAGCGTATGCGGAAGCGCGCGCGGCGGAGATGAGTGGAATTTCACCGCGCTCGGCGAGCGTTAAGTTTTAGAGCGCGCCGCGCGGCCTCAATCTCCGGATTGGATTTTGATCTAGCTAAAGGTCGGCGGTCCGGTGGGCGCCGGCTGCGGTGGCGGCGAGTTTGGATCCCGGTAGGCAATCAGCAAATTCGCATACTGGCTCGGATACGACATGAAATCCTGATAGGTGGCCAGGCCAAACGCCGGAGGGAAATACGGATGGGTGTGGGTGGCGAGTTGAGCGAGCGTTTGCCGAAGCGAAATCGACATTTTTTCTATTCTCCTTGTTCTTCTTTGTTTAGGCCTCGATCTCCCTCACTGCAGGGTAACGAGGATGGGCACGAGCGCCTGACCGGAGCGCAGCGGCTTGAGCGCTTTGCCCAGCACAGCACCAAAGGCACGGGCGGCGTCGCTGGCCTTCATGGCGTGGCCGCTGGTGGGCGAGGTCGTAAGCAGATCTCCCACTTCCACAGGCCCATACTGCGCGTCGACTTTGCAGTACACCTTGCCCATCAGGGCAACGGGGGCGCGTTTGTCTGAAGTAGCACTACGGTCAGAATTGGGACGACGGTCGAGGATCACGCCAGGCCGGAACTCGCCTGCTCCCGAGATCACGCCGGCGACCTTCCGGTCATAGGCTTGCCAGCCTGGCTCGAGCGCTCCGTTCCGATCGAGGACGACAACCGTGCCGGGGTCGAGATCGGCATTCGACTGCAGGTCGAACTCCTCCGCGCAATCGGCTCCCTCGAGAACCACGTCGCCGCCAACGTTCAGAGTGCCGGTCACGGTGGCGTCTGCGGTCATCTGGACATTGCCCTGAAAATAACCGGCCGTTGCGCCACTGGCCCAGAGGCCAAAGCCGCCGGCGTCATTGTTGGCGGAGACGCCGGCATGCACCGGCGAGTGACTCAGGCTGTTGAAGGCGTCATTGAGTGCGTCGCCGGCTACCCGGACATTGCCCTGAAAATAACCGGCGGTTGTGCCGCTGGCCCAGAGGCCAAAGCCACCGGAGTCATTGTTGGCGGAGACGCCGGCATGCTGCGGCGAGTGACTCAGGCTATTGAAGGCGTCATTGAGTGCGTCGCCGACCACGTGAACATCGCCCGAAAAGGCGCCGGCAATGGTTCCCTGGGCCCAGAGGCCGTAGCCGCCGCCGTCGTTGTTGGCGGAGACGCCGGCATGCTGCGAGGAATGGCTCAATCCGTTGATGGCGTCATTGGATTGGCTGGTGCCGACCACTCCAATGCCGGACCCCGATGAGC
>JBAUCP010000405.1:0-6653 GCA_049677625.1 Occallatibacter sp.
CAGACACCCTCCCAGTGCTCATGCGCGAGGAAGAATTCTTCGTTCCGATAGCATCGCAGGCCTTCCGCCAGTCCACCGTCATTCCAATCAAAGGACATCGTTGTTTCATTATCACTGCTGCCGCCGGGTTCCCGTTGGCATCGCTGGGCCATCGGGCAACTGGCGAGATGTCCTGCTCGCCGGCGATCTAGCTAATACAACCGGAAGTTCACCACCACGGTGATCATCACCGGCACAGGCTTGCCTCCCTTCATCGCGGGCTTGAACCTGTAATTAAGAACCGCTTCCAATGCCTTTTCATCAAGGCCCATGCCCAGCGAACGAGTGACGCGTGGATTGCGCGGATTGCCCTGGGAGTCGACGATGAGCGAAATCATGCAAACTCCCTGATACTTGTTTCGCCGTGCCTCGTCAGAGAACTCCGCCTCTGGAGTCACGATGGGAATGGGTGAAGATACGCTGCCGCCGGGCGTGTAGATCCCGTCCCATGCTCCACGATCGTATCCAGGGCCAGTGCCGATGCCTTTGCCCGGCCCGAGACCGCCGTCTAAGCCTGTGCCTATCCCCAGTCCTGCGCCCGGCCCGTTGGAAGCGAGCCGGACATTGGGCGAATCGTGCACGCCGATATTGGGCATCGATGGGTTATCGGGAAGCTTGATCTGCTGCTGCACGGCGATGGATGGATCGATCGCCAGCTTCGGCTGATCCAGCAGCGGAACCTGCGGAGGCGTGAGGGGCGTGTTTTCAAACTTCGGCAGTCTGCCCCTAATTGGGTCAATCAGTTCGTTGGAGCCGCCGCCACCACCACCACCGCCTGCGGACTGCGCCTTCGGGAACACGAAGAGGTCGAAGTCGCTGAGTTTGACATCGGTGTGAGGATCCGATTTCGGAATGGGATCGAAGGCGGCTCTCACTCCCAGAAGCAGCACGATCGCCATAATGCCGCCATTCACGACGGTTGCAGTGCCGACTGCCCACGGATTCGTCCTTGCGGCCATGCGGTCGGGAACCGGGATTGGCGATGAGGTCAACTCCAAAGGCGGAAGCCTGGGCGGAAAGAATGTTTCGCGCAGGTTCTCGTAGAGCGTGGTCCAGACAGGCTTCTGCTCAAGAGCCTTTCCGAGGAATGCATCAAGGTCATGGCTGCCCGAGCCGGGCGCCGCATCCGAGCGTGAAATACCTGGAAGCGTCATGCGCTCCTTTCCCACGCGACATCGTTCCTGACCCACTTCAGGATTCGGAGTAACGATTGTCTAACGTATGGCCGAGACTTCGATACACAATAGACGGAGCGCACCCGGAGTGGTTATCGACTCATGCCATGAGACCGCCGGACGGAGTAAGATTCTGTGCATGGTAATGAATCGCCGTGACGTTTTCGTTGCACTCTCCGCCCTTGCCGCTGCGACTGCGGCCTTGCCTGCCGAGGGACAGACAGGCTCAACTCCGACTGGCGCCGCTGCACCGGCCGAGCCCGTGCTTTCCGAGCAGCGAGCCTATCTTTTTGACCAGTTGCCGGTGAAGCAGAGCGCGAACGGAGAATCGCGGTCTGTGCTGCATGGCGTGCTGCCGACGGGCGAAGCCGTCGAACTGCATGAGACTACGCTGCTGCCAGGGCACATGCCGCATCCGCCGCACAAGCACCGGCACTCGGAGTTCATGCTGATCCGCGAAGGCACGGTCGAGTTCGACAACGATGGAACCTTCGAGCGTGTTGGTCCGGGCGGAGTGGTGTTTGCCGCGTCCAACGTGATGCATGGATTGAAGAACGTGGGCGAGACGAATGCAAATTATTTCGTGATCGCGATCGGACGGGATTCGTGAGTCTCGCTTTTACTGCTGCACCGCCCACGCCAGTCCATCGGGGCCGCTGACGTCCACGCGTCCAACCATCTCCAGCGTCTTCAGGTCGATGACCGCGACGTAGCCGTCGCGTCCGCAGGCCGCGTAGGCCCGCGCACCGTCCGGCTGCATCTGGATGCCTCCGGAAGCATGAACATCCGTCAGCCGCTTGACCACCTTACGCGTTGCAGCATCCAGAACCACCAGCGCCGATCCGGCGGAGACGAGCACCAGCCTGCCGTCGGGCGTGAACTTGAGCCGATTGGCGCCGGGCACGTTGACGGCCAGCGTTGCCACTACTTTCTTGGCTGCGATATCGATCACCGAGAGCGTGCCATCACCGGCATTGGCCACCCAGGCCTCCTTGCCATCGGGAGAGACATCGAAGCCCTCCGATCCGTGGCCCACTGGAATCACGGTAAGCTGCCAGTCGCCGCCGGGCGGCGTTGGCATTGGGCCCGGTGGCGGACCACCCCCTGGCTGACCGCCCGGCGGCATTCCCGGCGGAGGCTCGCCAGCGCGGGCCGCGGTCTTCTCGAGAATCGTGACCGTTGCGGAATTCACGTTCGTGGTCAGGATGCGTTTGGCATCGGGAAAGACGTAGAGCATGTGCGTGCGGTTCTGGCCGATTCCCATGATCCAGTCAATCTTGCCGGTGGCGGGATCATAGCTGCCGATTGATTTGGCAGCCTCGGCTGTGAACCAGACCTTGCCCTGCACAAACACAAGCCCGTGCGGTCCGCGCAGTGCGCCGAGATCGATGAATGGCAGTTGCTTTTGATCCGCCAGGTCAATTACCGCAAGCGTATGGAAGGCGCCGAAGCCGTAGTTTGAAACGTAGGCCGTCCTGCCGTCCGAAGAAGCGACCACCTCGTGTGGATCGTCGCCCACCGGAATGGCAGCGACGACATGCAGATTGGAGGGATCGACAATGCTCAGCGTATGGTCCTGCTTGGACAGCGCCAGAAGCATCCCAGCCGGGGTAGTTTGGGCTGCGGCCAACGCTGGAAGAATGGTCCAGAAAAAGAGATGCACCCAATGCAAACGGCTCCGCATGGCTTCTCCCCTTGAAATCATCTTACATACGAGCCCCGCTTCCGGCATTGAAATGCAAACTGCGCTGCGGCCTGTTCGCATTCGCCCGCGGTTGAAGATTACACTCGTAGACTGGGAAGATATGAAGAAACAATTCGATGTCACAATCGCGGGCGAAATCAATTTAGACCTGATCCTCTACGGACTCCCTGAGGTGATGCCGCTGGAGCGGGAGCTGCTGGCCACAGACTTCCGCTTGACGCTGGGCAGCTCCTCGGCAATTCTGGCGCACAATCTTGCAGCGCTGGGAGTCTCCGTGGGCTTCATCACGCGGCTGGGCGACGACGCGCTCGGAAGCATCGCGCTGGAACGGCTTGCAGAGAAAGGCGTCGACCTCACGCGCGTGAAGCGCGTCTCCGGCGGCCCGTCCACGGGCGTTACGATTCTGCTGAACCACGACGGCAAGCGCCACATTCTCACCTATCCCGGAACCATGTTCGAGATGAATGCGGCGGACCTGGACATGTCGTATCTGGCTTCGGGGCGGCACTTCCATCTGTCATCGCTCTTTCTGCACAAGGCGCTCGAACCCGACATGCCGCGAATATGCAGGCAACTTAAGTCCGAAGGCCTGACGCTCTCGCTCGACACCAATGACGATCCTGAAGATCGCTGGGGCGGCGCGCTCGACGAGCTGCTGGGCATCGTCGATATCTTCCTGCCCAACGAAGATGAGGCCTGCCGTATCACTGGCGCGGAGAGCCCCGAAGCAGCCGCCGAGGCGCTCGCGAAGAGAGTGCCGCTCGTCGCCGTTAAATGCGGCAAGCGCGGCGCTCTGGTGCGCGCGGGAAGCCAGCTCTGGAAGGTTCCTACGGAGCGCGTCACTCCTGTCGACACGATCGGCGCGGGCGACAGCTTCAATGCGGGATTCCTGGCTGCGTATCTGCGCGGCGATGCGCCCGATGCCTGCGCGGCTTTCGGCAATCGCACTGCGGCGCTCTCCACGCTGCGCCCAGGCGGCACGGAATCTTTCCGCGATCCTGACCTGGTCAAGGAGCTTCTAGCCGGAGTTCACTGAGATAGCGAAAAACGTGCTGCGCGCCATGCATGCAGGCATTCTCTTTCCCGGTGTGGATGAGATCGATGTCGGCGAATGGAATTTAACCCCGAACTTTCTCGAGCCGCGCGTGAACCGCGCGATCGGAGTGAAAACATCATCGAAGCATTGAGCAGACGAGGGCCGGACGATACACTCGACCGTGCCGAAGATTTTGCCGCAATCTGACGAGTAGATGGGAGAAGATATGTGCCCCGGGAATGCAACTCAGGATGACAAGTTCGTTGCAATGGTCAGCGCCAAGGCCGAAGTCGATCTCCGGCTGAGCGACTACACGCCGCGCTCCGAGCTGAAGGTGCCGGCTCACACAATCGAGAAGCCGCGCTTTCCGGTCATCGACTATCACAACCACATCGACTCGATGGACCCGAATGAAGTGCTGCGGGTGATGGATGCCTGCGGAGTGGAGAAGGTAGTCAACATCACCATGCTGGTGGGCGAGGCGGCAATCGAGTCCATCGAGCGGTTTCATCGCGCCGCGCCCGGTCGCTTCGCGGCCATCGGTTGGATGGACTGGAGCGGCGTCGAACGCAGCGACTTTACACAGCTCAGCCTTGACCGGCTGGAACGCCTGGTGGAGCATGGAGCGTGCGGAATCAAGTTCTGGAAGGATCTGGGCCTGAAGGTGCGCGACGCCGCCGGCGAACTGCTGCGCGTGGACGATGAGAGACTCGCGCCTATCTTCGACAAGGCCGCGGAATTGAAGATTCCGGTGATGTTTCATACCGCCGATCCCGATGCCTTCTTTACGCCGATCGACCGCTCGAACGAGCGCTACGAGGAGCTCGCGGCGCATCCTGACTGGAGCTTTTCGGGCTCGGGGGTCTCCAAAGACTCCCTGCTTGAGCAGCGCGACCGCGTGATCGCGCGTCATCCCGGCACGACCTTCGTCTGCGCTCATCTTGCCGAGCGCGGCGAAGACCTGAGCTATGTGGCCCGGCTTCTGGACAGCAATCGGAACCTCTACGTGGACATCAGCGCGCGCACTCCCGAACTTGGCCGCCAGCCCTACACGGCACGCAGGTTCTTCCTCGATTATGCGGACCGGATCCTCTTCGGTACCGACCTGCTGCCCGACGTGGAGATGTACCGGCTCTACTATCGATTCCTCGAGACGGCGGACGAATACTTCGAGTACCCTTCGCACGCCTCACGCCAGGGCCGCTGGAATATTTATGGCCTCTATCTTCCCGCGGAGGTGCTGGAGAAGGTGTACCGCGCGAATGCGCTCAAGCTGCTCAGCGCCAACACGGGCGGATGACACCCGTCACAGACGCGCGTCGGGGCGAGAAAGAATGGCGGCGCACGCTGGTAGCGTGGTCGCAATTTCGGAAGTTGCGACCACCTTGCCCGCAGGCAGGCTGTGTTCCTATGGAGCCAGATTTCCAGACAGTCTGAAGATCGTGCCACAGCCCTCGCTGCACGCGGTGTTGGCCCCGAATTCCGTTGTCCCGTAGAGATCGCCGTTGCTGCCCTCTACAAGCGACGCGTAGGATAATTGACCGTCGGCGCCGTCGAAGCTGTGCAGCACGGTCAGTGCGCCGCTTGGCGTGATCTTGAACACTGTGCCAAGGTTGTTGAACCCGAACCCGCTCGTTGTCCCGTAGAAGTTTCCGTCGGTGCCCTGGATCAGCCCGGCCTCGGCTCCGCTGCCGTCTGGCCCGTCGAAACTGTGCAGCGTGGTCAGCGTGCCACTCAGGGTGATTTTGAAGACCGTGCCGCTGTAATTGGCGTTGCTCCCGCCAAAGCTCGTTGTCCCGTAGAGGTTTCCATCGGAGCCTTGGACCAACGCCGCGAAGGACTTTTCACCGTCCGCGCCATCGAAGCTATGCAGCACGGTCAGCGTGCCGCTTGGGGTGATTTTGTACACCGTGCCAAGTCCCGGATAGGTGGCCCCACCCTCGGGCGCTGTCCCATAGAAATTCCCGTCCGTGGCCTGGATCAGCGGTGAGGAGGGCGCGAAGCCACTCGCCTGATTGAAGCTGGCTAGTGTCGTCACAGTACCGCCTGGGGTGATTTTGAAGACCGTCCCGCAACTAACGCGGTAGCCGGGTCGCAAAGTGCAAGTGTTGGCCCCACCGCGGGCGGTTACTCCGTAAAGGTTTCCGTCTTTGCCCTGGATCAGCCCTGCCAAGGGGTCCAGGCCGCCCGTGCCGCCGAGCGTGGTCAGCGTGCCGCTCAAGGTGATTTTGAAGACCGTGCCAAGCTCCGTTGTCCCGTACAGGTTCCCATCGCTGGCCTGGATTAGCCCGCCCAAAGGGTTAGCCCCGTCTGAGCAACTGCTTTTCGAGCAAAAACTGTAAAGCGTGGTCAGCGCGCCGCTCGGAGTGATCCTGAAGACCGAGCCATCGCTGTTCGCGCCGCCCCCGCTCGTTGTTCCGTAGAAGTTCCCGTCACTCGCCTGGATTAGATTCGCGGTGGAGTAAGCGCCATCCGTCCCGTCGAAGCTGACCAGCGTGGTGAAAGTTTGTGCGGCGATTTGCGGCCCTGGCGCACACAGCCAGAGCGCCGCCAGCATCATGGAAATTCCAGATTTTCTTGTTGCGGCTAAAGCGATCATCCGATCTGCAGCAATCCTGTACGCGTTTCTCCAATTCACAACAACCTCCTGTAGACGGCTAGAATGCGGCCAAAATCCGTGTCGTCGTGGCGGTTCTGG
>JBAUCP010000406.1:0-3988 GCA_049677625.1 Occallatibacter sp.
CGTAATCTTGCGGGCTTCCCGGCTCGAGAATAGCATTGGTCCTCCCCGCCGCTTCCGAGACGGAAACTCGCAATCGACCAACTACAACTCAGCCGCCTGCTGGGCTGATTTACTCCGGGCAAATCCATGCCGGTGGTACCGGTCTGGATTTGCTCGGAGGCTGACAGTCTTAGAAGATAAACTTCACTGCAATCTGAAGCTGCCGGTTTAAGGATGTGTTGCCGTATGCAGTGCCGCTGATCGTGCCGAAGGACGGCCCGTCGGTGATGGTGCCGTCGGGCTGACCCAGGTTCACGTGGTTGGCCAAATTGAAGGCCTCGGCTCGAAACTCGAATTGCCGTCCTTCACCCACCGGAAACTCGCGGAAGACCGACGTATCCAGGTCCCAATAGTTTGGGCCCCGGATGGAATTGCGCCCTGCGTCGCCGTAGGTTCCAAACGTTGGCACGGTATACGCGGCGGTATTGAACCACTCCGCCGCACTCCTGTGCGAGAGCGCGGGATTCCCTACCACATTCAAATGTTCATATGAAACAAAACCAAGTGACCCCGTATTCGAAACATCGTTGCCGTCAAGGGGGGTAAAAGGCGTACCCGAATGGGCCTGGAAGATATTGTTAATCTGCCAGTTCCCCAGGATGTAATCGAGGGCGCCGTTTCCAGTGGAAAACCTCTTTCCCCTTCCAATGGGAACCTCATAAAGAGTGTTCACAGCCAGGATGTGCTTCAAATCAAGTCCCGATACAGACCGATCGTATTGACCCGGGTCGTAGGCATTCTGCGGAACACCGCCTTCAACGCCGAAGTATCCGTCGCCTCCGACATCGATGGACTTTGACCAGGTGTAGGACACCGAGTAGGAGAGACCGTTGGCGAACCTCCTCTCCAACGAGGCCTGCAGCGCGTTGTAATTGCCGCGGCCTGTGCTGCGATCGTAAAACGTCGGTGTAATGTAGGGAAACAGTTGACGCGGCGCAATAGGGCCAGTTCCAGGCGTTATTGCGCCACCATAAATGCCGCCAACATCGAGCCGGTGCGTGCCCGATCCGACATAATTCACCGTCACTGTCGTCGACGAGCCAATCAGTTGCTGCACGCCAAAGCTCCACTGTTCCGAATAAGGATTCTTCATTCTCGGATCGTATTCAAATCCTTGCTGAGTAAATGGCGTAGGCGCCGGAATGAAGGCGCCGCTGCCGCTGCTTGCGAGTGGATTCTGAGAAGTAACCGTCGGTGCTGGGGAGGCTGCAGTCGGTACGTTTAAGCCAGTGGGTTCCTGTTGACCGATGTCGGGCCACAGTCCGTCGATATTTTGCGCCAGTTGCAATACGCCCGCCCAATTGTCATAGACGATGCCGGCGGCCCCATGAACAACCAGGTTTTCTCTCACCTTTAAAGCGAAACCGAGGTGGGGGCCGACATTCGTGGGCGTGTTATGCATGATCTTATCGTTTGGAGACACGACAACGTTCGCCGGAAGCGTGCCGTCTCCGGGAATGCAGGGCGCATAGCCGCGCACACTGCAGGGAGGAGGAAGCTTCTGAACGATGTAGTTGCCGGTGTTGAAATCGATGTCGCCCGTCTCCGGCCCGCCATTCACGCCAATTTGCTTTGCGGTTCCCACCGGTGGGAAAAGTGTGAGATCGTAGCGAAGCCCGGCATTGATCGTCAATCTACTTGTAGCCCTCCAGCTATCCTGGAAAAATTCGCTCATCACACCGCCGGGACGCGTTTCCGTGACGACGTTGCGCCGGTCCGCAGCCTCTGGAACGTTGAGGAGGAAGGAGGCAAGTGCGTCGCCGGATTGGGCCGAATTTTCAGGATTTCCGGTTTGCTCCGCCGCGTATGAGATGCTATCGGTCGTGATCGGACTATAAAATTTGTTGGTGATGAATCCCCCGCCTATGCTGATCGTATGGTTCCCAAATGTCTTCGTCAACACGCCGGCGTATTGGTTGGCATTGGGAACATCGGGGTGCAGCGCGTAGTTTTCGCCTGGGGAGGCATATGAGCCGTTGCCACCAACACCCCCTCCGGCGATATCTAGCCCAGGAAGGAAGTTTCTTCCCGGCGACGCCGCGAAGTCGCCGACAAACGATGGCGAGAACCCAATCTGGCTGATGATATCTTGTGTACTCTTCGTAAATTCCAGTATCGCGTTGTCTCCGACGGTGGTTCTGCCGAATTGAACCTGTAGTACGAGGCTCGGACTGAAGACGTGAACGTAACTGCCGCCGTAGTTCCGGTTGGGAACGATAACGGAATTGACAAGTCCCGGAACACCGCCGGATTCACTTAATACACTGGTGTCGCGGCTATAGCGAAACCATACAGTGTCATTGTTGCCAAGCCTTTGGTCAATCCGGGCCGTCCATTGGTTGATGGTCTGCGTCGTGGGAGTTGAGTCAGTCGCATCGTCTCCGGCTGCATCAAGTACAGACCCAGCCGCAGGGTAGGCGAATTTTGCCCAGGCCACCATGTTGGGATCCGGAGTAATCTGGTTCCCCGGGTATGGCTGACGGGTGAACTCGCCAGGGTTGAGTGGATCCGGTGCGGTTGTGAACGGGTTGAAGATCTGCGTCGGCCAGTCGCTCTCATTCCCCGCGAGCTGCGCGGCAGTGGGAACTCTTATAAACTTGGCTTCGGTCTGCGAAAAACGGAATCCCTGATATGCCCCGAAGAAGAAGGTCTTATTCTTGCCGTTGTATAGTTTCGGGAGCAAGACCGGTCCTCCGCCAACTCCGCCGAATTCGTTTTGGGTAAAAGAGGGAGCGCTGGCAGTCCCAGTAAAAGCCTGATGGGCATCCATGCCTGCATTGCGGAAATACTCGAACGCCGAACCGTGAAAGTCGTTTGTACCGGACTTTGTGACCACATTGACGACGCCGCCGAGTACCGACCCGTATTCCGCGCTGTCGGCGTGAGACATGACCTTGAATTCGTCTATCTCATCGATGATGGGCGGGACGGCATACACGCTGTGGAAGGCTCCAAAGTTGCTCAGGCCATCCGTGAAGAAGTAATCGCTTCGGCTGCCCTGCCCATTGACGGAGGGAATCGTGGAGTTCTGATTGGACGGCTCCGGTGTTGCATAACTACCTTGTCCTTGACCGCCCTGCCCATTGTTCACCGGAGATACTCCCGGGGTTAAGGTAAGAAGCTGGGTAAAGTCGCGGCCGTTCAGCGGAAGGTCGTTGACCTGTTTCGTCCCGACTACGGTGCCGAGATTGGCACTCGTCGCCTCCAGTTGAGTTGCAGCGCCCTGAACCGTCACCACAGCGCTTTGCGAACCAACGGTGAGAGCGAAGTCAATCGTCGCGGTCTGTCCGACCGTAAGTGCGAACTCAGGAACCTGCTGCTCCGCGAAGCTTGGAGCCGATGCGGTCACCTTATATCTGCCCGGAATGATGTCGAGGAAGAGATAGGCGCCCGCACCATTGGTTACGGTCGTGTTCTCGACTGCAGTATCGACATGGATCAGCACCACTTTGGCGTTGGGAACCACCGCGCCGCTGGAATCTTTAACAGTTCCGCCCAGCGAAGCCGTCGATAGCTGCGCAAACCCTGTGCCGGATAGCAACAGGATGCTACTCAGAAGACACGCTTGCCACAGGGCAAATACTCTGCAGGTCTTCCACCACTCAACTGAAAACTTCATATCACGCACCTTGGCACTCCAACTAGCTTTGTACATTGCTCTGTCCTCCGATAAAGACATCTCTTGTTGCGGGGCCATCATCATGGATCGCGTGCTCAAATTCGGCCTGCACTTGCCGTCTGGATGAGCGCTCGTGGTGTTCCCGTTCGCGTCGCGTTTTCCTCTGTCGAATGAACCTTCGGTAGCGCTAACGGGAACGCTTCGTTAAGCTGGAGCGGATTACACACAATCTCTCCTGCAGCCGTAAGGTGTATTACGGTGCTCATGCCTCAGGCTCGCTGCATAATATTAATAAGAAAGTGCTTAGCGCTTGGATCGTCGCCCTAACCC
>JBAUCP010000407.1:0-5880 GCA_049677625.1 Occallatibacter sp.
CCGTATTCCTGCGACCACTGATTCAGAATCTCGGGGTGATGCGAGATTAGTATCAGTTGCCCCTTGCTCTCATCAACGGCCTCCTCCGCTGCCAATAGCCAGGGCTGAATCTCACGTGAGGAGATGAAATTATCCGGCTCGTCTAGGATGACCGTCTGGCCCTTGGCGAGGACGAAATGGAGGACCATATAGAGGCCAATCAGCATTCGCTGTCCTTCGGAAAGCTCGGAGATCGAATATTGCACCCTGCCCTTTTGTGGCGCGTCAAAATGTGTCCGCAGCTTTCTGACGCCATCATCCACGGCAGAGAAGCGCAGAGACTGGAAGCCGGTCAGCGTTTCCTTCAGCGTAGCGAGAAATAGGGCGTTGCTCTCCGGCTCTGCCTGTAGCAAGTGGCGATACCAAGGGGCGAGGTTTGAGAGATCGTATGCGGGCATCTCATCTTCCCCATCCGCCGTCTCATCCATTTCGCCAGGGTAAGGATCTATTTGGAAACAATGCAGGGTCTTTATCCATGAAACAAAGCGGCCAACGTGCAAATTGCTGAATTGTGCCAAAAGCAGCGCGGATTGCTTCGACTCCCATGGCAGCGCGGTCGCTTTTGTGCCATCGTTGGGGAAGAAATGTATCTCGCCTTTGACTAGTTCAAAAGCCGGTGAGCCAGAAACTGTCAGTCGCTCCACGCTGATCGAAGGAAGTCTCGATTCCGGAGCATACTGAATTTCGAGTCTGTATTGAAACAACTTCTCATCCAACAGCGTCTCGATTTCAAAAACTTGCAAGGGCAGATCCTGCCAACGGGTTCGCGTCGACTGGGTGAAACGGCTTTCCCCGCCCTCTATGAACCACTTGATGAACAAGATCGCATCCAGCAGCGATGACTTCCCGCTGCCGTTTTCTCCCAGCAGCAGTTGCTTTCGCTCCGGCTTGAACTCGAAGTTCACGAAGCATCGGAAATTGTCGATATATAAGCGCTTCAGCATGGCATGGATTATACGTCGATTGCTTCTAGCCTGCTTCCCCGTTTGACTTTCCCCACCCGCATTGCCGACCATTGTTTTTTTGGTCCTGGAGTGAATTGGTGGGAAGGCGGCAGTCATGAAAGTCTTGATCCTTGGTTCCGGCGGGCGCGAGCATGCGCTGGCCTGGGCGGTTGCGCGCAGCCCACGCGTCTCCGACGTGGTTTGCGCGCCGGGCAATGGCGGCATTGCGCAGGTTGCGCGCTGCGTTCCGGTGAATCTGAAGGACCTGGACGCGATGGTGCGCCTCGTCGGGGCCGAGCAGCCGGGGCTGACCGTCGTGGGGCCGGAGCTGCCGCTCTCGCTGGGCATTGTGGATGCGCTCCAGGAGCGCGGGCTGCGCGTCTTTGGGCCCACACAGGCGGCGGCGATGCTGGAGACCAGCAAGGGCTTCGCCAAGCGCTTTCTGCAGCGGCATAACATTCCCACCGCCAACTACGCGGTGTGCGCCACGGCAGCCGAGCTCGAGAAGGCCGTGGAGGTCTTTCATCCGCCCATGGTGGTGAAGGCCGACGGGCTGGCTGCCGGCAAGGGCGTGATCATCTGCACCACGCGCGAGACGGCCTTGGAGGCTGCGCACGGGCTGTTTACCGGCGCGCTGCTGGGTGAAGCCGAGCGGCAGGTGGTTATCGAGGAGTTCCTCGAGGGCGACGAGGTGAGCTTTCTGTGCCTGAGCGACGGCCGGCATGTGACGCCGCTTATGCCTGCGCAGGACCACAAGCGCATCGGCGAGGGCGACACCGGGCCGAACACCGGCGGCATGGGCGTTTACACGACCGACGAGCTGCTCGACGGGGCGATGACCGAGTGGATCGTGCGCCACATTGCCGAGCCCACGGTGCGCGGCATGGCCGAAGAAGACACGCCCTTTGCCGGAGTGCTCTACATCGGCCTGATGATGACCGCGCGGGGGCCGCAGGTGCTCGAATTCAACGCGCGGTTCGGCGATCCGGAGACGCAGGCGATTTTACCGCGCCTGGAAAGCGACCTGGTGGACGCGCTTGAGGCGTGCATCGACGGCCGGCTCAGCGAGACTGAGCTGCGCTGGGCGCCGGGCGCGTCGGCCTGCGTGGTGGCCAGCTCCGCCGGCTACCCCGGCAGCTACAAGACCGGACTGCCGATCAGCGGTCTGGGTGCCGCGGCGCGGGTCGCCGGCGTGCAGGTTTTCCATGCCGGCTCAGCTCAGGTGGGTCCGCAACTGCTTACGGCCGGCGGCCGCGTGCTGGGCGTGGCGGCTGCGGCAGGGTCGCTCGAAGAGGCGCTGGCGCGCGCCTATGAGGCGCTGGCGGAGATCGATTTTGAGGGCATGTACTACCGCCGCGATATTGGCCACCGCGCGCTGAAGACGACGCGGAGATAGCCGGAGCGCGGGCGCGTCATCCCATTGAAGAAGGAGAGCCATGAGCGCGGACGTGGGGATTTCTCTGGAAGAGCTGCTGGCGTGGAATGACGAGGCGGCGCAAAACTGGAAGCAGCACTTCCAAGCGAATCCGGCGGTGCTGGAGCTGGCCTGCGGGATCAACGGGGCGGCAAATGTGCAGGGGCTGGTGCGGCACATCTGGGGCGCGGAGCAGCGCTGGAGCGAGCGGCTGGCGGGATTGCCCAACGAGGAATGGCCGGCCGGGCCGCTGGATGCGCTGTTTGCCATGCACACCCGGGCCGTGGAGCTCTATCGCGGATTGCTGGCCGCGCCGGCTGCGAGCTGGGACGAGCCCTACGAGCTGAAGTTCGACTGGCTGCCGCCGGAGAAGCGCAGCGTTTCGCGACGCAAGATCGCGGTCCATTTGCTGGTGCACAGCCAGAGACACTACGCACAACTGGCGACGCTGGTGCGCGTGGCCGGATACCCGGTCACGGCCGCGGGCGATCTGCTCTTCAGCGTTGCGCTGAGATAGGAGCAGCCTGCGCCCGGCCCTGCCTCTGGAAACAGGAGCGGCAAAGCACGGGCCGGCCCTGAGTGGGCTTGAAAGGGACCGTAGTCTCCGCGCCGCACTCGGAACAGGTGGTGCGGGTCTCAGGCCGTACCCTCTGCGTTCCGCGCGCGCGCTTCGCCTTGCACTGTTTACAGTGCTTGGGGTCGTTCTTGAACTGTTTGTCGTAGAAGAAGACCTGCTCGCCGGCCGTAAAAATGAACTCGGCGCCGCAGTCGCTGCACTTCAGTACTCGATCCGTGAATTCCATGGCCAGGCTTCCCCGGAACAGGGACATCCACCGAAATCGGCCATAGCTTTTGAGGCCTGCCGGTCGCGGTTCGCTGTCTCCGTTCGCGATCACAAACAACGCCCGGACCGCGTGAAAAGAAATGCGGCTTTGGAATGACCTTCCGGCTTGACCGGAAGACCGGATAACACAAATCGCCCAGTGACTACCGAGCGACTACGCCAGCCAAAATCGTGAACCATGCCGTCCGGTTTTGATTGATATCTTTTGCGGCTTCCACAGTCTTAGCCGTGGAAGCCGCTCGGATCGGCGTTTGCGTTGAAGATTAGATTTCCCTTAGTCCTGCTCTTTACGAGCCTTCTTGCGATTCCGCTTGCGCGCCAAAGCTGCCTTGACGCGACGCTTTTCACCGGGTTTCAGGTAGTAGGAGTGACGCTTGACTTCCTTGATAATGTCCTCCTGCTGTACCTTCCGCTTGAACCGGCGCAGCGCATTCTCGAGCGGTTCGCCTTCTTGCACACGAACCTCAGCCAAAGAGTTCCACCTCCAAACCTGCCTGAAAGGCTGTGAATATCATACTTGACTTCCGGCTTGAAAACTACTCAAACCGGGAATCCAGGTCCGATTTCGCCCTTGAAATAAGACCCCCGGAAGGGCGGCTTCCGGGTAAACTTTTCAGGGGCATGAAGATGTCTCGATCACCCCGGAAAGAGCCTGTTATTCACTTTCCCGCGTAAACTTCTCTGAGAGGTTCCAAATGATCCGCAGCTACCAGGGAAAGCTGCCGCAAATCGGCGCCGGCTGTTACCTTGACCCCTCGGCGCAGATCTCGGGCGATGTTGTGATTGGCGACCGCTCGTCGGTGTGGATGAACGCCGTGATCCGCGGCGACGTGAACTCGATCCGGGTGGGCTCCTGCTCGAACGTGCAGGACTGCTCCGTGCTCCACGGCCAGCGCAACCTCTACCCGGTGACCGTGGGCGACTGGGTGACCATTGGCCACAACGCCACGGTGCACGGCTGCGTGGTGGAGGACGAGTGCCTCATCGGCATCGGCGCGCGCGTGCTGAATAACTGCCGCATTGGCAAGGGATCGATCATCGCCGCCGGCTCGGTGGTGCCTGAGCATACGGTTGTGCCGCCGCGCACGCTGTGGGCAGGTGTGCCCGCCAAGATGCGCCGCGAGCTCTCCGACAAGGACCGTGCGCTGATTCTCGAGTACGCGCAGAACTACCTCGACTATGTCGATTTCTATCTTGCCGAGGAAGGCAAGCTGAACCCGAAATGACATGCCGCCCATCCGGTTTCAGCGGCCTCTCCCGGCAGGGTGCCTCGGTCCGTTACACTGCTCGATAAACCCTGGAGCCTAAAGGCGGCGAGGAACTTCGCGAATGGCCCATCTTTACGCGGCAGTGCTGGCAGTCATCGTGGCGGCGCTGCTGGCGGTCGCCATCTATCGCACGATTCTGGTGAAGACCAAGGCTGACTACCTCGTAGCCGGCCGCTCGCTCTCCGCCTTCGTGCTGGTGCTCACGCTGCTTACCTCGTGGATCGGCGCGGGCTCGCTCTTTGCCGGCGCCGAGAATGCCTACAAGAACGGCTTTGCCGCGCTGTGGCAGCCGGCGGGCGGATGGCTCGGCCTGCTGCTCATCTACTTCATCGCGCCGCGCGCGCGAAAGTTCGCGCAGTTCACCCTGCCCGATCTGCTCGAGGCGCGCTACAACCAGACGGCGCGCGTGCTGGGCACATTTGCCATCCTGTTCGCCTACGTCGGGATCACGAGCTACCAGTTCAAGGGCGGCGGGAACGTATTGCACCTTATCTTTCCCGATGCGATCACACCGGAGCTGGGCACCTATATCATTGCCGCGTTTGTCATCGTCACCACCGCCATGGCCGGCATGTCTTCGGTGGCCTATATGGACGTAGCCATCGGCTCGCTGGTCACCGTCATCTGCATCATTGCGACGCCGATGCTGTTCGTGAAAGCCGGCGGCTGGGACGGCTTGCATGCCGCGCTGCCGGCCTCACACTTTGAGGTGCTCGGCGACCTGACCTTTCTCCGCGCAATGGAATTCATGGTTCCGGTGCTGCTGCTCATGCTCGGGAACCAGGTGATGTACCAGAAGTTCTTCTCCGCGAAATCGGAGCGGGATGCTCGCATTTCGGTAGTTGGATGGATTGTCGGCACCGTGTTGCTGGAGACACTGATTGTGGCTATCGCCGTGTTTGGCTCTGCGCTCTATCGACCCGGCGAGGTAGCCAGTCAGCCATACGAGATCATTCCCTACACGGCGCGCCACGGGTTGCCCGCATTCATGGGCGCACTGCTGCTGGGCGCGGTCTTCGCCAAGGTCATCTCTACGGCCTCGAATTACCTCTTTTCGCCCGCCACGAATTTGATTAACGACGTATTTGTGCGTTACATCGCTCCGGAGGCATCCAACCGGCGAGTCCTCATCGTCTCGCGGCTTGCGGTGGTGCTGCTTGGATGCTGGGCGCTCTACCAGGCCATTTACGCCCCGAGCATCCTCGAAAAGATGCTTTGGGCTTACACCATCTACTCCGCTGCGCTCACGCCGGTGGTTCTGGCAGCCTTTTATTCCAAACGGGTCACAGCCTGGGGCGCGGTGGCCGCCATTGGCGCAGGAACGGTGGTGACGCTCGCCTGGGATGCGCCTGGCGTGAAGACCATGTTTCC
>JBAUCP010000408.1:0-2759 GCA_049677625.1 Occallatibacter sp.
GATTGGAGAAGGGTTGGTGCTATCCCACCTTAGCCGATGCGCACAGAACGCGCATCGCCGAAGGTGGGGCACCCATTTTCGTGCTTTCGCTTGCCCCTGTTACGAAAAGCAACCGCAGGTCCTTCGACTCGCCGCTGCGGCGACTCGCTCAGGATGACAGCGCGTTTTTTTGAGCGAAATTTGAAGACAGGAGCGGGGCTAGTGTCGCACAGGGCTGAAGCTCCCGGCTCCCTCCGGATCAGTTTACTCGCGAGTCTTATGCGCCTTTTACCTCGCCGCGGCCGTTGCTCTTTACGGTGTACATGCGCGCGTCGGCGGCGCCGATGATGGCGTGGAGGGTTGCGCCGTCATTGGGCGCGGTGGCCAGGCCGATGCTGGCGGCCACGCTCAGTGCCAGCCCGTTCTTCATCTGGAAGCTGGTCTCCATGAGCGCGCGGTGCAGGGTGCGGGCCTGCTCCAGCGCTTGGTCCGCATCGGTTTCGGGCATGAGCACGATGAATTCGTCGCCGCCGTAGCGGAAGCAAAGGTCCTGCTTGCGGCTGAGCTCCTGGAGCCGCCGGCCGGTGTGGGCCAGCAGCTCGCTGCCGATGAGATGGCCGTGCTCGTCATTGACCAGCTTGAAGCGATCGAGATCGAGGAAGGCAAGGCTCAGGGGCAGGCCGGCGCTCGTGGAGCGCTCGAGCTCGCGGCCGAGCACATCGTAAAGATGGCGCACGTTGAAGAGGCCGGTGGTGTCGTCGGTGATGGTGAGATGCTGGATGCGCGCCACGTCGCGCGCGTTTTCAATTGCAATGGCAGCGTGATCGGCCAGGATGTGCAGAAAGGCGATGGTGTAGTCGGTCATCTGGTCGGAGCTGGGATTGAAGATCTCGATGGCTCCCTGCGTGCCTTTGCGGCCGCGCAGCGGCAGCGCGATGACCGAGCGCACTTTGCTGGGCGTCTTCCAGCGAGGGTGATTCTCTACCTCGGGAAGGATGAGCGTTTCGCCGTTCTGCACTACCCAGCCGGCCACGCCCTCGCCCACCTTCACGCGCAGGTCGCGCAGCGCCTCCTGCTCGCCGCCGGCGGCAATGGCGTAGTAGAGCTCCTGCGTGGCCTCGTCGAGCATGAGCAGCGTCCACAGCTCGGCGTGGACGGTCCGCTCCATCTGCTCCAGGATGGTGCGCAGCACCGTGTCGAGATCGAGACTCGAGGTGAGCGAGCGAGCGAGTTGATGAAACACGAGCAGATCGTCGAGCGGGATGCGGCCTTCCGTCTCGGTTCTCATGGTCATGCCTTCTGGGGAAGTGATTGCTTCATTTTGTCATAAACGCTTTTCGATTCAGCCGCCGATGTGCACCATGGATCGCGAGGGTTTGAGGAAGCCCGGCTCGCCGATGTGATGGCGCGCTTCCTTGCCCTGAATGGTACTTGCGATGTAAGAGCGCAGTTCCTGGTCGTCTGCGCCGGCTCGCATGCGGCCGTAGAGATCGTGCTCGACCTGCGAAAAAAGGCAGGTGCGGATTTTGCCGTCGGAGGTGAGGCGCACGCGGCTGCAGGCTCCGCAAAAGGCCTGGCTCACGGGCGCGATGATGCCGATTTCGCCCACGCCGTCCTGAAACGTGTAGCGGCGCGCGGTTTCGCTGAGCTCGCGGAGGGGCAGCTCGACGAGCGGCAGCACGTGCCCGAGAGGCAGCGAACCATTGATGCAGCCGACGATCTCGCGGAGCGGAACGACGATCTGCGGCGACCACAGCCGGCCCTCTTCAAGAGGCATGAACTCGATGAAGCGGACGACTACGTCTTCCCGGCGCGCGAAGTGGGCGAAGGCCTCGATCTGGTCGTCGTTGAAGCCGCGCAGCAGGACGCAGTTGATCTTGAGCGGCGTGAGGCCGGCCTCGCGCGCGGCGCGGATGCCGCCGAGGACGGCCTGAAAGCTGCCCTCGACGCGGGTGATGCGCTCGAAGGTGTGCGCGTCCACTGCGTCCATGCTGACGGTGACGCGGTTGAGGCCGGCGGCTTTGAGCGGGCGGGCGAGCGAGTCGAGCAGATGGCCGTTGGTGGTGAGCGCAAGATCGAGCGGCTCGCCGAAGACGGTGCGCATGGCGGCGAGTTGTTCGACCAGCCGGACGAGGCCGCGGCGCAGCAAGGGTTCGCCGCCGGTGAGGCGTACCTTGGTGATGCCCAGCGAGACAAAGATCTCGATGAGGCGCAGATACTCGTCGATCTCAAGCTCGGGATACTGCGCGCCGAGCTCGCCGGTGCGGCAGTAGACGCATTTGTAGTTGCAGCGGTCGGTGATGGAGACGCGCAGGTCATGGATGACCCGCCCATGGCTGTCAGTTAGCTGTGACCGGGTGGTCATGGTGCGGTCAACGGAAAGGGAAGCAGCGGCCATGTATGGCTATTAGGCTATACCGTTTTGCGCGGTCTTGCTGCGGGGTCTATCCGGATTGCGAAGGTGCCCGGCGGGCGGCTAGTCGATGCGCGGCGTTCCTTTGCGCAGCACCAAGCCGGTGATGCCGAAGACCAGGATGAGCAGGATTGCGATAACGAAGTAGTAAGCCATGGGATGCGCCCAGCCGGGTGAGTACTTGAGATCCTGGCCGACCCAGAGGAGCAGCACGGTGGCGATGACCGAGAACTGGCCGGCGATGACCAGAAAGGTGTGGCCCAGATCGCGGCGCTTGTCGAGGGCCTCCACCTGGTCGGGCGTCAGGTTGCGCTCTTCGGGGGGAAGCAGGGAATTTGCCATACGTATCTCCTTCTACGTCTTCGAT
>JBAUCP010000409.1:0-7436 GCA_049677625.1 Occallatibacter sp.
TCACTGTCTTTGCCGCGATCGCATTTTTCCTGGCCCTGGTTGGCCTATATGGATTGATGGCGTATTCCGTGAGCCGCCGCACGCGTGAAGTCGGCATTCGCATGGCGCTGGGCGCGCAGCGGGCCGACGTCGCTCTGATAGTGCTGAGGAGCGCGGCTTTCCTGCTGGCCCTCGGGTTGGCTCTGGGCTTGGGGTGCGCCTGGATTGCCGCGCGTGTGCTGCACACGTGGCTGTTTGGGGTGGGAGAGCACGATCCTGTCACGATTTTGACGGCGAGCGCGTTGCTGGTTGTGTGCGGATTGATCGCGGCGTATGTGCCGGCGCGCCGCGCGGCAGCGGTCGATCCGATGCAGGCGCTGCGCGCGGAGTAGCGAAGCGGATTCCTAATGCACGTGAACCGGCGCGTCCTCGATTGCGTATTCACACCATGCCGGATGGTAAACTCCGGCAAGCGGGAGTGTGAATGCGGGCTAGCGCCATCGAGTTTCGGCTGCGGATGCTGATTATGACCACGATTGTGGTGCTGGGTTTCTGGTCGCCGTGGATCGAGGCGCTGGATATGGGGCAGCGCATCTCGCTGCTCGAATGGTTGGCGCTCATGGCCAGCCGCGCCGGGCTGCTGCGCTTTACTTACGCTACGCCCGTGGTGATTGTCGCGGGCGCGCTGCTGGCCGCCGCGGGCGTGGTTCTGCGCGTGTGGGGCACAGCCTATCTGGGCTATGGAACCGTGCACCACGGCGAGATGCAGGCCGGCGCGGTGATGGCCGACGGACCGTATCGCTACATGCGCAATCCGCTCTACCTGGGTGGATGGTTCATGATGGCGGCGATGGCCTTCATCATGCCGCCCACGGGCGCGCTGTTCGCCATCCCCCTGCTCACGTTTTTCCTGCTGCGCCTGATCCTGGGTGAAGAGGCCTTTCTGACAACGCAGCTCGGCGAGCCTTACCGGGAGTATCTGCGCGCGGTGCCGCGGCTGTTTCCGCGCCTGCGCGGAGCGCCGCCGGCCGCCGGGAACAAGCCGCACTGGCTCACCGCAATCGCCACGGAGCTGAATCCCATCGGCGTGTTCATAACCCTCGGAGTCCTCTCCTGGTGGTATGACAACGAGCTCATGCTCAAAGGCATCCTGGTCAGCTTTGGCGTTTCGCTGGTAGTGCGTGCGGTCATGCCGCGCGCCAGCGCGAATCCAAATCCTGCTTAGCGCATTTTTGAATTAAGTGTTAACGAAAATTCGGGTGCCCCATCCTTTGCGCGTCTTCTGCGCAAAGGGTGGGAGAGCACAACTCTCAATCTCGACCGTAAACATTCAAACCGAAAATGCTCTGGCTTCGAATCGGGCTGCAGGATTTAAGGCTGCGCGGCTCCGGGCCACTCGCGATTACGCGCGCTGTTTGCCCAGCCGCCCGAGATGCGTCCAGCCGAAGCCCTCGCCATACTTCAGGCCATAGCCAAGCATGCGGTCCACGCCAATGTGGTTGATCCAGATAAGTGCAATCGGCAACAGCAGGCCGTGCACGTGCAAGAGCACCGCGCTCAGCGCCAGCGCGGCCGGCGCAACATAATTGTGATAGGCGTTGTAAACCCGCGCGCCGCTGCAGGGCGAGGCAAGATAGCCGAGCATGGAGAGATCGGGCACCAGCCAGAGCCCGGCAAAGAGCCACCAGCTTGCGCCGGTGCGCGCGTAGAGCACCCCTGACACGGCCGCCGCGGCCAGTCCTTCAAGCCGCTGAAGCAGGATAACGGAAGAAAGCCGCGCAGGTGCCGCACTGGAAGCATCGCCGGCGCTTGCAGCAGTCGCCATATCTTATGGGATGAACGAGAGCGCCAGTGGAGTGCAGAATCTTTGCTGCCAGCGTGCGCCCAAAAAACGCGAAGGGGAGAAGCGCAGTGGCTTCTCCCCTTCGCTCCGCAGTCCGGATTGCTACTTCTTCGGAGGTGCGATTACGTCCTTGGCGGCCTTAGCCACGCGGAATTTCACAACGGTCTTGGCCTTGATCTTGATGGCCTGGCCGGTCTGTGGGTTGCGGCCGATGCGGGCCTTGCGCTCTGCCTTCACGAGACGGCCGATGCCGGGGATCACGAAGACGCCGTTCTTCTTGGTCTCCTTGATGGCGGTCTCAGCCAGCAGGTCAAGAAACGCCGCCGATTGTTTGTTGGTGAGTTCGAGTTTCTCTGCCAGGTGCCGTGTAAGGGCGGTCTTGGTCAGTCCAGTTGCCATGTGATGTTCTCCTTCTGGGCCAGCCCTCAGGGCTGCCTTGTTGACGGGCTTTCACCGCATGGGAGGGAGTGCGATCGGGACTGCCTCAGTGCAAAACACCTGTATTCATGCGGCAATTGAAGAACCCTGCCGATGGTTACAATGCAGCTTGGAGGCAGGCAAAGTCAAGGTGAAAAGCCCGATTTCCACAGTTTTTCTTAGGGTTTTGCCCCAAATTAGCTATATTTCTTGGCTTTTTGGCGGTTTTTCGCTCTCGACACCCTGAAAACAGCGGTCGGGAAGGGCAATTCCCTCGTTGCGCCGTGCAGTGCAAAACAAGTCTAATGCAGGCCGAAGAGCACTTTCCTGCGCGGCTCCTGCGCGGCCGCGATCGGCGTATTGAGCGCGTCAACCACGGGTGTAGCGATCTTGAAATGGCGGATCACCGTTGCCGCCAGATCGGGCTTGAGCGCGGTTTCGGCAGGCAGCGTGGCGGCCAGTCCCCACTGCTTGCAGCGGATCAGATCGAGGGCCGGATGGTCGGCGGGAAACCCCTTGGGCGGGCGGGTGAGCGCGTTGCCTTCGAATTCTGTAAACGTGCTCCGCACCTTCGGGCTTTGCAGAAGTTTCTTCATTTCGAGATGGTGGTCGAGCAGCCAGTGGCGGATGGCGGCGAGCTGGTCCTTCTCCGGCATATAGGCGCCGGCGGCGATCACCACTTCCTTGGCGCTCACGTGGAAGTAGTAGCCCGCGCCGGAGGTCTTTTCGAGCCCCTGATGCGACCACCAGGCGGCCACATGCGTTTTGTAAGGGCGCTTGTCGTTCGAGAAGCGCGTGTCGCGATAGATGCGGAAGAGGGATTTTTCCGCGGGCCGCACGAAGTTGGGCGCGAAGTCCAGCATGGCGTCGGTGATCTTGCGGACGGCGGCAAGCATGGGCTCCTTCAGCTCGGCTTCAAACTGCGCCTTGCGCGGCTGGAACCACTCGCGGTCATTGTGCCTGGCCAGGTTGCGCAGAAACGTGAGCGCTTCCGGGCGAAAGTAGGGTTGAGCTGCGGCTGGCGCGGGTTTTTGCTTGAGAGCCATGACAATGAGCAGTGTATCGCGGATGACTATGCAACGCGCTGGAGCCAACTCTTCATCGTGTTTGCATCGACCAGGCCCGCTTGTTGAAACTGCAGTTCGCCGCGTGCGAAGACTGCAAAGTTGGGAATGCCCTGGACTTTAAAACGCGCGGCAAGCTCCGGGAACTTATCGGTATCTACCTTGAGCACGATGGCGCTGCCTGACAGATCGCGCGCCACTTGTTCCACGTGAGGCGCGGCCATGCGGCACGGGCCGCACCATGCAGCCCAGAAATCGACCAGCACGGGAACCTTGCTGTCGCGAACAATTTCATCGAACTCCGTGGTGCCGACCGCGATGGGCTCGTCCACGGGCGGCAACGCAGACTTGCAGGTGCCGCATCTGCCGGTGTCGGCAATATGCTTCGCCGGGATTCGATTCGGCTTTCCGCAGGACGGGCAGTTTCTGACGATGGGCATTCCATATCCTTCTCTATGCAAGATGCTGCAGAGAGCCGTTTCGTCGCTACCGGATCACTTTCAGCGCGCCGCGGAACAGCCCATCAAAATCCCCGGCAAGCGATTTTTCCTTAGTAATGGCCTGCTCGATGGCCTTCTCGGCTGCCAGCCGCTGGTAGCCAAGATTTACGAGCGCCGAGAGCACGTCGTCCACGGCAGCGCCCTGCACAGCGGCTTGCACAGGAGCGACGGCGAAATCATCGAGCTTGTCTTTAAGTTCGACCACGAGCCGCTCGGCGAGCTTCTTGCCTACGCCCGGAATGCGCGTGAGCTGCGCGTGATCCTGCGCGCGGATGGCCTGCACCGTGCGCTCATTCGAAAGGCCGCTGAGCATCTTGATGGCCAGCTTGGGGCCCACGCCGGAGACGGTGATCAGCCGCTCGAAGAGCCGCTTTTCTTCGCGATCGAGAAAGCCGAAGAGCGCGATTTGGTCTTCGCTCACCTGGGTGTGGATGTGCAGAGCGGCCTCAGCTCCCACCGAGGGCAGCGCCGTAAAGGTAGGCACGGAGATGGTCACGTCGTAGCCGACGCCCGCAGCCTCAACGATGGCCTGGCCAGGCTGTTTGTGGATGAGCTTGCCGCGCAGGTGAGCGATCATTGAACCCTATCCCGGAGGCCACGCCAGCGCGCGCCCGCCCAGCAGATGCAGATGCAGGTGGTCGACCGTCTGGCCGCCATCTTGGCCGTTGTTCACCACTACGCGGTAGCCGCCATTCAGGCCTTTTTCGCGCGCGATATGCGCGGCGGCCCACAGCAGATGGCCCAGCAGCGCGCGCTTGCTCTCATCCGTTTCGCTCAGGGAGCCGACATGCTCGCGCGGCACGACGAGAATGTGCACCGGCGCCTTCGGATTGAGGTCGGCAAATGCGTAAACCTGGTCGTCCTGATAGACCGCGGTCGACGGAATCTGTCCCGCGACGATCTTGCAGAAGATGCAGCTCATAGCGGAACCAGTGTACAGGAAGCGCGCTCTCCCGGCGCGTCAGCTTGTGTAGCGCCGGACTCCAGTCCGGCTGTCGTACGGGCCTCCAGGCCCGTACACATCCTCTGCGGCGTGAACGCCGGCAGTACAGCCGGTCTACCACCCCAGCAAGTCAAAAGCAGGCTTGCCGGGGGCCCCGGTCTGGAGACCGGCGCTACCTTAGTTGCCAGGCGATCTACTGCACAAGATCGGCGACCACTTCCACTTCCTGGTGGCGCGTGCCGCCGGGAAGATCGAGCGAGCCGAGAGCGAGCGGCTTGCCGGGCGCCAGGGACGACGTCCCCTCGAGAAATGTCTGACGGAGTACCGGGTCCTGCACGCCCACACTGGATTTTTCATCGGCAAGGCTCGATTGCGCGATCCTGCTATGCAGCCTGACGCCATCGGGAGATGTTTCGAGGGATGCTTCGATGTCGAGGCCCACATCGAGATATTGCACCTGAGAGTTTTGCTTGCCGCTTTCCGCTTCAAAGCTTCCGGTGACAATAGGCACGCGGCTGCCTTGCTTGAGAACGGTTTTGTCTCCCGAGTCGACTACAACCAGCGCAACCTTTCGCGTTCCCACTGGCTTGCCGCTGTCGGTTTCAGTAATGGAGTAAGTGACACGGTAGATCTTCCTGGGGCGGTCGATGTCGGCGAGGACCTTTTGGGCGATCTGGAAGTCGTCGGGAGTGCCGCGCATGGAGATGGCGTCTTGCGATTCGACGTAATAGATCTTTGCTCTGGGCAGCATGTTGCGCAGGTCGGTGACGACGTCGTTTGCGTCGCGCTGTTCCGCGGCGCTGGTGAGGTAGAAGGTTTGGTAGGCGCTCAAGTCAGGTTTCGGTTCGGCAGGCTTCTGGTCTGCGGGCTGCGTCTGCGCGTGTGCGTAGGGTGTAAAGAGCGTCACCAACACTGCGAGCAAAATTGTTATCCAGGCAGAGTTCACCCTGCCGCTTCGAGTCACGTCACAATTTGATTTCATGTCTCCCCCACAAAGTGATTCAGAAGCACGCGAGGCTGCGTTCAATCGATTGTCGCCAGGGGTTCTTCTAACTGGGAAAGACGCGGAAGAGAAATTTACGCTCGAAAGAAATTGAAATAAGTGGGGAAGTTATCCATAAGTTAGTGCCCGTATCGACTGTTTGCGATAGAAAGCCGGAGCGCCGGGAATCCGCTGTTGGTTAGCGGATCCTCGGCGCGGGCCGTCAAGTTTTTCAGGATGGGCCGATTTCTTTAGTCCACGGCGGCCGATTTTATGGACGTGCACCAGCGTACAGGCACTGCACAACAGTCGCGGTGATCAGGTTGCCATCGGATATTACATTCCCGCCCGCAGTCATGTTGATGTTGTTCTGACTGCCCCCGTTGACGAGCGTACTGTTGTTCGTGTAAGCCTCGGCCACGCTGAAAAAGACCTCGCCGTAATCGGCAAGCGCGCTCTGGCCGCCGTTCACCGTGGGAGCTTCCACAATCCATTCGGCGCAGTTGCCAACGAGCTTTGTGCCGGCCGGCGCGGTCAGGGTTGCGTTCGTCGACGCGCCTGTGGTGACGTTCGTCCAATAGACGGTACCCGTTGTGGATCCAGCCGCATTGGGCGAACAGAGAATCATAGTGATCATGTCACCGGGATTGATCGGGAAATTGGTAATGTTCACCGGGCTCGCGGGGAACCACTCCCACCACGGATAGTACTCGGCTGTGACTAAGGTTCCGCTTCTGTAGACCTGGGACCCGACGCCTGCCTGGAACACGTCCGCGGAGCCGTCCCCGTCGATACCAATCCAGCTTGACGCGTAGTACCATTCATTCTCAGTCGGCGCGTCCACGGCCGGGATAACCCAGTCGCCTTCTAACCACCGAAACGTCTGCCCCGCCGGAGGGTTGACCAGCGCGCCGGACCAGTTGGTCGACGTCGACGATCCTTCTTCAGGCCGCCGTTGCCGGGGGCCGTGGATCTTCTCCCGGTCAACCCGGAATGTCGGCTCAATGTAGTGAAATTTGTTTTTCAGCCGGCTCCACACACGCTTGAATCGCTCCTGGTGTTTCGGATCGTCCGGTACCGCTGGAAAGCCGTTCTCCACTAGTTCGGCGGCACTGGCGGTGAGCGGGTTGAAATTCGGCGATGGCGCGTACGACACAATCTTCATGTCGCCTTCAACTACAAGTGTCTTCTTCATTAGATATTCTCCTTCCGAATGAATTGAGGGCCCTGGTTGGCTGTTCGTCGCTGTTCAATTTGGTGGCCGCGCCGGCAAGGCTAGGCAGTGTTTGGTGAATCAACGACTCGAACGGTTTGTGTCAGGGCACGACTTCAGTCGTGCCGAAAATGCTGCGAATAAGTGAGGGCTTTAGCCCCTGAGGTGCGCTTTTCGTCCGCGTGATTCAATGAATTCGATTCATCAGGCACTGCCTATAGCAGTTCTCCAATTGATGTACCCCGAAGGCAGGATGCGGAGTGGCTTTTTTCCCAAGAAAAAGCCACCTTGCACGAAACTCGCAAGGGCACGCAAATTGGAGAACTGCTCTAAAGTCTTCGCCCATTTTGCCGCAGGCGGAACAAACAGAAGCAGCGATGCCGCACGGCACACGGGCGCCCCTCGCAGCGCGTGCGCTATTGAGCACTTCCTACGATTTGGCGAAGAGGCGGCTCGCTGGGCTGCCTCTCCGAGTGTCGATGGATTCTACTTAGT
>JBAUCP010000410.1:0-6059 GCA_049677625.1 Occallatibacter sp.
CGACTACACGTATTGCAACGCTCCCAATCCGCTGCCCTCGACTGGCGGCTTGCCGTATAGCGTGGCTTACATTTACGCTTCGGCCGACTCTGTCACGTCGAACCCGGTGGCAGTTTACGTGCATGCTCCGGTAACATCCATTACGCTCGCGACCCCAAGCACCGGATCGAGTACAAGCACGGTTCCGGGCGCAGCGCAGTGCTATTCGCAGGGGCAATCAGTCCAGCTCGACTCCCAGGCTTGTTACGCGAACTCCAGCAATCAGCAGGTCCTGCTTTGCGCTCCTGCTTCGGTGACCAGCTCGGCGTCCCCCAATCTGGCCTGCCCATTGCCTACGGTGAATGGCGAGCAGGTGCCGCTGTCTTCAATCCCCACCTGCGAGTCCTCCATCGGCACCCTGAGCTTCAGCGTGGGCACGGCGTCGGTGGGCAGCATCAACGCCACCACCAACCAGATCACCGCGGAGCAGCCGGGCACCACGGCCATTACCGCATCCATCGCGGGCTCGGGTTCGTCTGCCGGATATTTCTCCACCTGCCCGCCGGCGTCGATCAGCGTTTCCCTTGCCAACGGCGCCACCTCCGGAACTATCGCCCAGGGCGTACCGCAGAGTCTGACCACCACGGTGGTTGACACCCAAGGGTATACCATCACCGGCCTCAACCTTTCCTATCAGTCCACCGATCCGATCGATGTGTCGGCTTCGGGCGGCACCATCGCGACGACTTTCGCCGGCACGGCCTCTCTCAATGCCATCTGCCAGCCGGCCACCTGCAATCCTGCTCCCATCAACCAGATTGGACTGAATGGCACCGGTCTTTCCATCTCGTCCAACCCGGTTACGGTCACCGTTCCCGGCACGGCCAGCGAGTACGCGTGGTTCTCCTCGCCGGGCCAGTCGCAGTACTTTGTTCCCATTGAGCTGCTCACAGGCACAGTCGGCTCCAACGTGAAACTGCCTTATGTGCCCAACTCCATGATGATGGACCGCACCGGCAGCAGTCTCTACTTTGGTTCGCCGCGCGAGTTGATGGTCTACAGCACGGCCAGCAATGCAATCAGCAAGCAGGATTCATCGGCTCCGGGCGTGGTTCTGGCCGTTTCTCCCAACAACTCGCAGTTGCTTATCAACGACCAGGCGCGCCAGCTCTTCTATCTTTACAACGCAGCTGCCGGCGGCTTTACCAACTTCGGCGGCATGGGCGCGGCAGCTGCCTGGACGCCGGATTCTGAGACGCTGTACATCGTGGACAACGCGCAGTTGAATACTCCGTCCACGTGTTCGACCCAGTTGATCACCGGCCATACGGACACGCTCTACGTTTACAGCGTGAACACCGGGTGGAGCACATATCCGCTGCCGCCAAGCCCGCTTCCGGCCGAGGCGCGGCCCTCGTGCAGCACTGTGCCGAATTCGACCCTCCCCCTCACCGCGCAGATGCCGGCAATCATGATTCCCGGAGTGGGAGCTTACCTGAGAGGCATCCCCACGGTGGCCCATACCTGGTGCCCGAGCGGCACGGTCGGCAACAACTCCACCATCCAGTACTACCCGCTGGGCGATTCAGAGCCGGTGCAGTCAGACGTTCTGGGCGCAACCGTCGACGGGAAGCACATTCTTTCGGCAACCGTGACCGGCGGCGGCGGCGTCACGCTCAACGACATCGCGGTCACGGTTCCAGCCACCACGGAAAGCAACGGTATTCTTACGCCGGACGCGTGCCCCAGCTCAACCGGTTCGACCCCCCAGACGCTCGGCCCGCTTACGATTTCCAGCAGCTATACGCAGACGGCGATCTCCGGAGTCGATGCCGGCGAGGTCAACCAGGTGGTCACAGGCTCGGTGCCGCAGGTCACGGCATCGCAGACCGTGGCGTCGCCTCTGGCCTTCGTCACTTACTCCGCGACTGCCGGCGCCGCTCCTACTACCAACGCGCAGCTCCCTTACTACATTCCGGCAGCGGGCAGCGCGCCGGGCGCACTCAACTACGTGACGCTGAGCGACTGCAGCAGTTGCGGAGTGATTACCGCGCCGCTGGTGGGCGTATTCTCTCCGGACAACACCATCTTCTTCGTCTCCACCGCGGGCGACAACGAGGTTCACTACATCGGCATTCCCCCCGCGGTGAACGCCTCCACACCGCCTACCGACAAACAGCAGATCAGCCCCAATCTGCCTGCCTGCACGCCGGTCGCAAACGGTGGGGTCGATGCCGGCTGCACGTACACGGGCACCGGAACTATCGTTCCCTCGACAGCCATTGCGGTCAAGCCTCGCTCCACCACATAGCAAAGCTTTCATGCAATGCATCCTTGAAGGCCGGCCCAGCGCCGGCCTTCGCATTCGGTGAGCCCGTCGCTGACTCACTGACTGGCTCAGGTTCCGCCCACCCCGCACGATAGAATCGGATCATGATCAAGGGCATCTCCTTTCTGCGTCCCGCCGCAAGCGCAGCCGCCTACGAGCGGCTGGCCGGCTTCTTTGCCGCGCTCGGTTTCGAGCCGGGCAAGGGATGGGACGATGAGGGAGGCCGCGGTGCATCGTTCCTTGCCCCGCTCGGCAACCTTGAGCTCGTCCAGGGCCAGATGCCTTCGACTGCTGACGTCCTGGTGGAGGTGACCTCGCTCGACGCCGCGCATCGCGCGGCCGAGACCTGGCTCCGCGCCCAGGGCGGCGATGCATCTGCGGCGCGGCTCTCAGCCATCGCGGAGACTAGCTGGAAGTCGCGCATCTTCACCGTCGAGCCCGAGCCGGGTTCCCCGTTCAGCTTCTGGGCCTGGACCGATCCGCTCAAGGGCAAGCCGGTGGCGCTCGAAGGCGATCTCTCCGCCGCCGGAATGAAGTTCGCCATCGTCGTCGCGCGCTGGAACGCCGTGATTACGGATCGCCTGCTCGACGGCGCGCTCGATGCACTTTTGCGCAGCGGCGCAACCCGCGGCGACATTCAGATCGTTCGCGTTCCCGGCGCGTGGGAGATTCCCGGCGCAGCGCGCACGCTGGCCAACGCAGGCCAGGTAGATGCAATCGTGACGCTGGGCTGCCTGCTGCGCGGAGAAACCGCGCACTATGAGGCCATCTACAACGAAGTGGCGCGGGGCATCGGCCAGTCGCAGCAGGAGACGGGCATTCCGCACAGCTTTGGCGTGCTCACCTGCGAGACGCTGGAGCAGGCGCTCAACCGCGCCGGCATCAAGGCCGGAAACAAGGGTTTCGAGGCCGCAGCCGCTGCCATCGAAATGGCGAGCTTGAAAAAGAAGCTAGGCGAAGGCGGTTCGGTTTGACCACAGGAAACCGGCGCAAATCCCGCGAACTGGCCATGCAGATGCTCTTTCAGGCAGACATCGGCAAGCAGACCCCTGACCAGGTCCGCGCCACCTTCTGGAAGGCCGGCGAGGAGGTCGAGCCCGAAGCCCGCGGCTTTGCCGAAGACCTCTTCCGCGTGGCCGTCGCCGAACAGGAGAAGATCGACGAGCTGATCGCGGGCCATTCGAAGCACTGGCGGATCGAGCGCATGCCGGCCGTCGACCGCAATCTTCTGCGCATGGCCGTAGCCGAGATGCTGGGCTTCAAAGGCACGCCGTTTCCCATCGTCATCAATGAAGCGCTCGAAATCGGCCGCCGCTACTCCGCGCCCGAGTCGATCAACTTCCTGAATGGTGTTCTCGACTCCATCGCGCGCAGCCTGATTCCCAAGTGAGCGCTGGGTGCCCCACCTTCGGCGATTCGCGTTCTCTGCGAATCGGCTAAGGTGGGAAAGCACGACACTGATTTCTTCGGCTTCACCTTCCCGCCAGCACCGTCGTGCTGCCGCCCAGCCGCGTAGCAAACGTGGGCTTCTTGAGCGCATCCACAAGCGATGCCGGCAGCTTGCGGTCAGGGAATCTGTGCGCGTAAAACTCGAGATCCGCGAAGAAATCCGGCGCGTCCGAATCAAGCAACTGCTCTTCCGGCGTATACGCCTTCACAACCGACGGATCGGCGACGGCCTCGCCCAGAAAATTGACCGCGTCGGCGATCGTATGGCCCGTGGGCGATGTGTAGCTGTAAAGCGGCACACCCTGCCGCTCCGCTAACTCCGCAGTCGTAACCAGCGGCTGCAGCGCAAAGGACTGGTAGTGAATGGCCCGCTCGGCGCGCGCCATCTCCTTGGGAAAGGCGCCGCGCTGGTCAATCTCATTCACGCCGTCCTTGTAGGCCTGCAGACCCCAGTCGAAGAGCTCCTGGTCAGACGCGATCACACCGGTGGCAATCGCTCCCAGACCGCGCCAGTAATGATGGTTTTGCTGATGGACCTTCTCTTCAGGAAACCCGATCATGTGATGCGCAACCTTGTCCATCCAGACGATATCGCGTGCCGATTCCGCTTTGTCGAGCCTGGAGTCGTTCACCAGCACGGACTCCGATGTCGAGACCGAAGCCAGCGTCCACTCCACCTGGAACCACGACTGCTTCTGATCCGCGGCGTCGTAATCCATGAGCGTATTTGCCTGCGCCCATTTGTCGATCTGATCCTGGGCGCACTGCGCCTCCTTGTGGCTGCCTGCGGCGAGGAACTGGTTCATCCCCGAGGTGACGCGCAGCTCAAACTGCTCATAGACCGCTGTCTGCAGGTGCTCCGCCGGGTTAATGGCTCCATGCCCGCCCTGCAGGTAGTGCATGGGAATCCGTATCGGCCCGATGGGAGGGTCCACAACGGGCAGAGCGCTGCACGTCTTCAGGTCCGCAATCGCCGTGCGCACGCGCTCGCTCTTGGTGTGCTTCAATTCGGCCCGCCGCGCTTTCACGTCTACGTAGGAAGCGTGCGGGCTGAGGGCAATCGCCGCCGTCTGGCCGGCGGCAAGAGTGGCGATCAGCAAGGCAGCCAGGAAACATGCAGATTCAATAGGCTTTCGCACAGAAATCTCCTCGGTCGAAAGAGTAATTCATCGGGGCCTGTTCAGGCTGATGCAGCCTCAGGGCGATGGCATGGGCAATTCGCCTGCCCAGCCGGCTCGATCTGCCGCTGAATAAGGCAGCGCTGCGGTCTTCCCGTAGGGAAGACTCGAAGATAGCCCAGGGTGAAGTCCGCCACGGCGGACGCAACCCTGGGACCGAGTCCCGATCCTGTTTTTCGCGCCCCGTCGGGGCGCATCGAAGCCGCTCATCGCTGCTGAACCATGTTCATGCAATTGCCCTGAATCGAGCCTTCCGGACCCAGTGCCCGCGCCGCTCGCCCTGATATTCTTGTATCGTGGTTCTTCACTCAAAGATCAAAGGAATCCTGGCTCTGACGTTTCTCCTGCCCGCCGTCCTGGTAGCCTGCCATAAAGAAGAGCAGGCCGTGGAAGGCGTGGCCCAGGACGCCGTCAAAGCTGAAAAGCAGGCCCAGGCTTCGGCCACGGTGCTCGACCAGGAACGCGCTCAACTCGAGCAGATTCCCTTGCCCACCAAGAGCCTCTACGTCGATGTCCACGAGCCCTCCCAGTGGACCAATCCATTTCTTTCAGTCGGCCCTGACACCATCAACCTCCGCATCCTGATGGCCGACGCCAATCCCAGCACCGTAGGTCAGGGAACGCTGCTCCGCACTGAAGCCGCGCGCCGCCAGGAGCTCGAGCTGCGCCCCGAAGATCTGGCCAACGCCATCGCCGCCATTCCTCCCGGTGCCTGGCGTTATGGCCGCGTGATTGCCATCGCCGAGTCGCCACTCGCCGCGCCGGCAGACCGGCCCAAAGTCCGCCGCAACGTGGAAGCCGCCATCAAACAGCTCAACGACCTGGGTGTCGTGGTGGAAGAGTGGCCCTCGCGGTGATCGGCTGCGCGGGCCCGGCGTCATAAACGCGTTACCATCGTCGGGTGAGCACCTCGCCCTTTTCCATTCTCACGAACCAGCCTCAGCTCGAACATGAGCGCTTCTCGGCGCACCGCGAGCTCGAATCTGTTCTCAGGGGAAAAGTCCGCGGCGAAGTCGGTTTCGATCTCGGCTCGCGCGCGCTCTATACCGCCGACGCTTCCAATTATCGCCAGCTTCCCATCGGCGTGGTCTACCCGCGCGATGCGGCAGACGTGGAGGCAGCGC
>JBAUCP010000411.1:0-9941 GCA_049677625.1 Occallatibacter sp.
GTTGCGTATGCGCTAGGGTACGAAAGGCAGCTCGAAACTTCACTGATTTACGGAGGAATGTGATGACAGGAAGGCCAAAGGACGAAACTCGAGCGAAGTCATGCGTGTCCGGAATATGGATGGCGGCGATTGCGCTTCTGGTGCTGTTGTTGGGGGGCAGCGCCGCAATGGCTCAGATTCTCTACGGCTCGCTCACCGGGACCATCACCGACAAGACTGGTGCGGTCATTCCCAATGTGAGTGTAACCGTCACCAACCAGGGCACGGGCGAAGTACGGACCGTCAAGGCGGGCGGCCAGGGGAGCTATGACGTTCTCGACGTGCTGCCTGGCACATATACGATCTCTGTCGCACCGGCGGGGAATTTCGGGGGATTCTCGCGGCAGAATGTCCGGGTGGAAGTCAATAGCCAGGTGCGCGAGGATATCACGCTGCAACCGGCGGCTGTTTCAACGCAGGTTACGGTGACCGAGGCGCCGCCGGAACTGCAGACCGAAACCGCGGAAGTGAACAGCGAAATCAATCAGACACAGCTGAGCCAAATGCCCCTGACTTCCTCTGGGGGGCGCAACTTTGAGGCTCTGTACACACTCATCCCCGGCGGGGCATCGGTGAAGGAGCAAAACTCACCGGCTTCGAATCCTTCGCGCGCCATGTCGGTCAACGTGAACGGCGTCTCGTATAACGGCAACACCACGCGTATCGATGGAGCAGTCAACTACTACGGGTGGCTGCCCTATCTGATCGCCTACGTGCCGCCGGCCGATTCCATTGAGGACGTCAACGTCACGACCGACGACTTCACCGCCGAGCAGGGCCAGGCGGGAGGCGCATCGATCAAGGTCACCACCAAGACCGGCTCGCATGACTTCCACGGCAGCGCCTGGGAATACTATCAGGACGCCGCGATCAACGCCCGGCCGTACCTGACAACCTATGTCGCGTCACCGAAGCTTCCCAAGAACATTTTCGACGAATATGGATTCAATGTCGGCGGCCCGGTTTACATTCCGAAGATTCTGACTGGCAGGAAAAAGCTTTTCTTCTTCGACAACTGGGAGCGGACAACGCGGCGCCAATTGATCAGCGGCACGCAGAATGTTCCCGACAGCAACATGATCGCCGGCAACTTCTCAGAAGCTGAGTCGGTGGCGACCATTTACGATCCGCAGCCTACGGCTGCGTGGGTCAGTGCATTCACCCCCACCGCCAACTGTCCAGCACTGGTCTACACCGCTGGCTATCTCAACTATCCATGCCGCCCGAGCTTTACTTCGGAATATGGTGAGACGGGAAACAGCGTCAACACCATTCCTGCATCCCGCCTGCCGTCGACCTCAGCGCCGATGGTCATGATCGCCAATTTGGCCCCGATCGCGGCCACGATCGGCACGCCGACTGCCAGTGAGATCAATAACTTCATGTCCCAGGATTACTTTGGTACGGCCACGGCTGCCGCCAACAAGACCAGCAACGATGCCAAGATCACCTACATTCCGAATGACAATACGCAGATCTTCGGCAAGTACAGCATCGAGCCGTTCCAGGCACTCGATCCCCAGCAACTGAAAGCGGCGGGCGGCGGCACCTTCGACGGTGGCCAGCCGGGCGCAGGGCATGGTCTCATCCAGAATGTGGGCATAGGTATGAGCCACGTGATTAACGCGAACACTGTGGTCGATGCCGACTTCGGATACACCCGCCAATGGTCCGGAGCGCAGTCCATTCTCGATCTTTCGCTGGGCGACTACGGGCTGAACACACTGCATATTCCGGGAACCAACCTCAACACGAACGATTCCGATTATGTCGGCCAGCCGGTGTTCAGCTTTAACAGCACGTTCAGCTCCATCGGCAACACCAACACCGCCAATCCGTTCATCTTCCGCGACAACCAATTTACAGGCGACGTGAACCTGAGCTGGATCAAGGGCAAGCACCAGACCAAGTACGGGTTCACCTATTATCACTTCGACCTGAACCACTTCCAGCCCACCACCGGCGGCGGCGTCTCGAACGTGCGCGGCGGCTTCCTGTTCGCGGGCGGCATGACCTGTGGCGGCTCGGCTTCTTCTTGCGGTGCGAACGCGTACAACGATCTGGCCGACTTCCTGCTGGGCCTGCCCAATTCCAACGGGACGGGCAACGCCATTCAAAAGGCGCAGCAAATTTACGATCCCAACTCTCTGCGCTGGACGGAACTGGGCGTCTACGCGCAGGATCAATGGTCGGTGAACGAGAAGTTGACCATCACCTACGGCGTGCGCTTCGAGCGCTATCCGGCGCCGTACCGCAACCACACCGGCATCTCTGAGGTGTATGTGAACCGGCCTCAGTCGTCCAACGTCGAGATCGGCGGCCTTATGGGCAACCCCAAGAGCGCCGGCGTGGACACGGGATACGGATTCTTCGCGCCTCGGGTCGGTTTCGCGTATCGCCTCAACAACAAAACCGTGCTTCGCACCGGCGCCGGTATGACCGTCGATCCGGACAGCATGCGCGAACTGCGCGACGAATACCCCTTCGATCTGGCGCCAAACTACGCCTCGACCGGAGCGGGAACCATCGCGGTGGATCCGGCGAATGGCAACGCGGGCATGCCCATTGGCGGCTGCGGCGTATCCTCCTCAACGGCCTGCTACGGCATTCCGATTCCAGTCGCACCCAACTACGCCTCAGGCTATGTGGCGCTGCCCGTCGCCGGCTCGACCAACGCGGTGTGGCCGAAGTTCCGCCGCGGCTACATCGAAAGCTGGAACCTCTTTGTGCAGCGGGATATCGGCCTCGGCTTCGTCGCCAATGTGGGCTATGTAGGCGATCTGTTCGTCCGCCAGCAGTCCACCCCCAGTCCGTACAATGCGGCGCCGCTGCCCAGCGCAAGCACGCCTTGTATGGCCAACGGACAATGGAACACCTCCCTTACCGGATTGACTGGCAACTGTGCAAGCTCGCCGGCGCCTGGGACCGCCGTCAACGAAATCATCAACTGGCAGAATTGCGCCGCAAACGGCTGGTCAACGTGCGCTACAAGCGCCGGCTTATACAACACCGGCGGCATTACCATGAACGGGCCGATCTTCAGCGCGAATTACAACGGCTTGCAGGCGCAATTGACCCGCAATGCCGGCAAGAACTCAACCCTCGGCCTGGTCTACACCTACTCACACGCCTTCAACTATGCAGACAACGGCGCCGGAACCGGAAACTCCGGGCCAGCGTTCAGCTATCCTGGGTATTACAAGATGAACCGGGCGTCAGCCAATCAGGACCAGAAGCACAACCTGCAGGTCTACGGCATCTCCACACTGCCCTTCGGCTACGGCCAGCAATGGCTAAACCATGGTCTGATTTCGGAGATCGTGGGCGGATGGGAGGTGACCGGTCAGTATAGCTACTTCGGCGGCTTGCCGTTCTCCGTCACCGCCAACAGCAACACGCTCAATGCGCCGGGCAGCACGCTCTACGCCCAATTGGTTGCACCGTATAAATTGGAGAAGGGGCACAATCGTACCTTCGGCAATACCGCAGTTTCCGGCGGCAAGCCATGGTTCAATCCGGCTTCGTTCGCCAACCCGGTGGAGCCGGCCTTCAGCGCCGCGAATACGACCATCGCCTCACCGGTATTCGGCAACACCCACCGCAACGAGTTCCGCGGGCCTGGCACAGGGGTCGTCAACGCCAACATCTTCAAGGGATTCAAGGTGTACCGCGAGAGCGAATTCAAATTTGGTGTAGAAGTGTTCAACCTCTTCAATCATGCGTATCTGAACCTGAACAGCCCGGGCACTACCGTACCCTCGACAGCGAATGTCAACTCGGGTAGCTACGGTACGTTCGGTTTGATCACCGCCTTCGGACCGCCGTACTCTGAGACGCAGGGTGCACGTTCGATGCAGTTCAGCGGTCGCTTTAGCTTCTAACCTTGTAGCAAGTCACTTAGCGCGGCAGCCCTCACAAGGGGCTGCCGCGTAGTTTATGGGGATCCAATGACGGGACTTGGAGTGTAGTCCTTCAGGATTCTCCTTCGGTTTAGCGCTCCGGCGCTTGTATATTGATTGCGGGAAGCATTGACAGTCGAAATCGGGAGGGGCGTAGCTTTCCCTGCTGCGTTTTTTCTGACCAATGAGCGACGCAGTCCTGGCGTCCATCGATAATTTGAATGCGGAAGTCCAGAGAGATGCGCGTGACCGATAAGACTATTTCGTTCCGTCGGGGCGTCGCCTCGAGCGAGACAGCCCGCGAGATCAACCGCGACATCATTCTGCACACCATTCATCTGCGTCAGCCGGTGAGCCGGGCCGATCTGGCGCGGCTCACCGGGCTGCAGCCGAGCACGGTCTCGGTCATCATCGGTCAGCTCATTGAAGAGGGGTGGGTGCTGCCGGGCACGCTGGGCCGCCTGCCGCGCGGCCGCCGCCCGACCTTTGTCACGTTGAATGACCGGCACGTCACCCTGGCGATCGACCTGCGGCCGGAAAACGCAAACCTGGCCGTGGTGGATATCAACGGCAAGATCCTTAGCCGCGACGTCGTTCCGCTCTCCTCGCCAGGCGGATCCAAAGCGGATATTCGCAAGGCGATCCAGAATATCGCCAAAGCAGTGCGGCCGCTGCGCGCAGCTGCGAGCGACCGCCAGTTTCAGGGCGTGGGCGTGAGCGTCTCGGGCCGCGTGGACCAGAAGACCCACCGGCTGCTCTTTTCGCCCAACTCACCCTGGACGCAGATCGATCTCCACACGGAACTCGAAAAGGTGCTGGAGACTCCCATCGAAATGGAGAATGCGGCCAACGCCTGCCTTGTTTCCGAGCGCTGGTTCGGCAACTTTGGCGATGCGTCCAATATGATCGTCGTCTCGGTGTCCGAGGGCATCGGAACCGGGCTGCTTGTTGACGGGCGCGTAGTGCGCGGCCGCGAGGACATGGCCGGCGAGTTCGGGCACATGCCGCTGGAGGAGACCGGGCCGGTGTGCGGCTGCGGCAACACGGGCTGCTGGGAAACCTTCGCCTCCAACCGCGCCGGCCTGCGCTACTATCGCGAGCTGGTTCCGGAGAGTAAGCTCGCCTCGTTCCAGGAGCTGCTCGATCTCGCCAAGGGCGGCGACGTGCGTGCTCTGCGCTCCATTGACCGAATGATGACCTACCTGGCCCGGGGCCTGTCCATGCTGGCAGCGGGCCTGGCGCCTGAGGTCATTATCGTGGTGGGCGATTGCACGGCGTTGTGGCCGCGCATCTGCCCGCTGCTCGAGAGCCGTCTGATCGCCAAGGCCTTTACCTCGCGAACGCCGCGCGTGGTGGCCGCCATGGATGGCGATGCAGCGCGGCTGCGCGGAGCCGCGGCCCTTGTCCTGCACAAAGTCCTCTTCCGCCAGGCGGACTTCGAGCAGTCGAACGGACGCCGGCCCGGATAGCTGGTCTTAAAAGCAGCTGCGTTCAAAGCCGAAGGTGCACAATCGCGAAGATGAAGAGATGAGGATCACAGCCCCGCCGCGGAGCGCTGATCAAAATTTTCTTCGCGTCATGAAGAATCCCGGTACTGGCAGTTTCGAGGACAGGCCCGGTGCGCGGCTTCGTTCCAGGGCTATTCGGATTTTTCTGTTCGGACGGCTGGCTGAGGACACACATGGCCATTTATTACCACATTGGGCCAGTTTAAAACCCACCCCGATGCCGCTCTTCCGCCCGTTTGTAACGTTCCGAAGCTGACCAACTTTTCCTGTTGACAATCGTGTTCACATCTCGATATATAATTCGGAACCAGAAATTTGTGACCAGTTCGAGACTGCAAGCCGCGGCCTTTGCTGGGTCACGTAATTCGTGAATGCGTTTCCAGGCTCTCCGGGCCGAACAAACTTATGCAGTGACGGAGTGCGATAGAAGACCACACGGCAAGTTCAACCATTTGGAGGTTCACAGTGAGCCAGAACTATTCGCTATTCAGGCGTTTTGCAGCGTGTCTGCAGGCCGGCCTGGTAATCGTTTTCCTGCTGGCGGCCAGCTCTCTGCACGCGCAGCTCGCCGGTACGGGCACCATTCAGGGAACCGTCACCGATACGACCGGAGCTGTTGTTCCCAACGCGACCCTCACCCTTACCAACACTGCAACCGGGGTGAGACGTATCACGCAGTCGGATGCCGCGGGCGTCTTCCTGTTTCCCAACATCGAGATCGACAAATATGACCTGCAGGTTGCTGCGCCGACCTTCAAGACCTATGTGCAGACCGGCATCGTGCTTGAGGTAGGCAGCAATATCGCCATCAATCCCGCGCTGACCGTAGGCGCAGCGGACACCAAGGTCGAGGTTCATGCCGACGCGCTCGCCCTGCAGACTGAGGACACCTCGTTCAAGCAGACCATCGACACGGCGGATATGAGCGAGATGCCCCTCAATGGCCGGCAGATGGCGGGACTGATCACCATGTCTGGCGGTTCCAGCCCCGCTCCCGGCGGCGACTTTACGGGCAGCAAATACTCCTACCAGACCATCTCGGTCTCGGTTGCCGGCGGCATGGGCAACACCACGGAGTGGAACCTGGACGGCGGCAATAACAACGACTATATGTCGAACGCCAACCTGCCGTTCCCGTTCCCCGATGCGGTGCAGGAGTTCAGCGTGGAATCGGTCGACCTCGGCGAACTCGGGGGCGAGCACTCCGGCGGCCTGGTCAACGTGATCACCAAGTCGGGCACAGACCAGTATCACGGCGACGGCTTCGAGTTCATCCGCAACAACTACATTGACGCAACCAACTTCTTTTCGGGCAGCAAGGATAGTCTGCACCAGAACCAGTTTGGCGGCACCTTCGGCGGGCCCATCATTCCGCATCACCACAAGCTATTCGGCTTCGGCGGATACCAACGGACGGCGTCGACCTATTCAACTTCGGTCAACACGGCATACGTTCCCACCCCGGCCAACTTGAATGGTGACTTTTCCGTCACCGACCCCGGCGTTTATAGCGCCAGCACGGGGCTGTGCAGCAATCAGCTTTATGATCCGCTCACGGGCGTGCCCATCTATAACGCGGCTAACGGCACGTGCAACCAGTATGCGACGCCCCCGGCCTTCAACGCGCAGGCGCTGAAGCTGATACCCTACCTTCCGAAGACCGGCTCTGCAGGGGTGGCTTACTACAACTCCAGTACCGGCAAGGTTCAATATTCGATTCCGGGCCTGGTCCACGACAATCAGTGGGTGACGCGCGTGGACTACAACATCAACGCGAAGCACAGCCTCTTCGGCCGCTACCTGTTCGACGGTTACCAGTACCCGGCGTATTTTTTCCCGACCAACATCCTGGTCACCTCGGTGGCTCCGGGGCAATACCAGCGCGTGCAGACGGCGGCTGCGGGTGAAACCTGGACAATATCGCTGCACCTGGTGAACAGCTTCCATGCCTCAGGCAGCAAGCGCGTCGACAACCGCCAAGCGGCCCCCAACGGCATCAATGCAAATACCATCGGCATCACCCAGTACGATGAGGCCGCAGTCGGGCTTGAGATCACGACAACGACCCCCGGTAAGGGGACGGTCGGAAGCTGGGCCACATATTGCGGAACCTGTACGCCCGGGCACTTCAACCTGGACAACGAAGGCTTTTCCGACGACCTCAACTGGGTAAAGGGACCGCACCAGTTTGTGATCGGCGGCGAATTTTACCGCATTCACTTTAACGAAGTGGCCGGATACCAGAACAACGGCGTCGACGAATTCAGCGGTGTCTATAGCGGTAGCGGGCCAACCGGTACCCTCGGCGGCAAAACTATTTACGGCGACGCGAACCTCGACTTCCTGTGGGGCGCACTGGGGCCGAACGGGGGAACTCCGGCCTTTTCACAAAGCAAGGAGCAACAGCTTGCCCTGCGCGGGAACGTTCCCAGTCTTTACATTCAGGACACCTACCACGCCACTCCGAAACTGACGATCATTGCCGGCATCCGCTGGTCGCCTGAGTACATGCCGGTGGACTATTTCAATCGCGGCTCAATCTTCGACTACCCCTCGTTTCTGGCCGGCAAAACCAGCACGGTGTACCCGTTCGCGCCCGCGGGCAATTTCTTCTACGGAGACCCGGGTGTGACGCGGCAATTCACGCACAATCAACCGTGGCAGTTTAACCCGAATGTCGGCGCGTCATGGAATCCGTTTGGGGGAAGCAATACCATCATCCGCGGCGGCATGATGGTGGCGTACGACCTGGCCAACTACTACACCACGAACCGTGTTCACCAGAACCCGCCCTTTGCTACCGATAGCAGCCCAAGCACCTTTGGCCCCATCTGCTTCAGCGAGCCGTGGCTCACCGGTGGCACAGGCTACGGCTGCGCCGCCCAGTCAACCGGAACCAACGCAAGCCCCTATCCGCAACCGCTGATTCCCACCGCCGCAAACGCTATCTTCCCGGCGCAGGGGCAAGTCATCGTGCTGCCGCCGAATTTCCACAATTCCGATTCGCTGCAGTGGACGCTGAGCGTGCAGCATCAGTTCCCCAAGGGCTGGCAGGTACAGGTCGACTACATCGGAAGCAGGACCAGAAGCATGCCAATCGGTACGGCCTTCGATCAGGCGGTCTACACGCCGGGCACCTGGGGACCGGGCGCAACCGGTTGCGGCCCCGTGGTGACCAGCGGCGCAGCTGCGGTCGCGGCCAAAACCCAATCCTCCAACAACCCGTCGGGGGCGTGCTCCACCACCGGCAACGAGCAGGCGCGCTTCATCCTGACTGAGGCCAGCCCGGCTGCGGGCAACATCTATGATGGCGGCAGCAATTCGGCCCTCATCAACGACACTGCCTGGGCCAACTACAACGGCATGGTGGCGACGATTCAGCACCGCCTGTCGTCCACCTTCAGCCTGCTCTCCAACTACACCTGGTCCAAGTGCCTCAACGTTTCTGACGCAGGCGGTGACGTTGGCGGTAATGGCCCCATGAGTCCGTACAACATCGGTTTGGACTATGGGCGCTGCGGCTCAGACTATCGCAATATCTTCAATACGACGATGGTCGTTACGAGTAACTTCCCGCTTCACGGCCTGGCCGGCTATATGGCCAATAACTGGGAACTGGCGCCGCTCTTCCACATGCTTAGCGGCGCGCCGATTAACGTGACGAGCGGCTCGGATATCTCCCTGACCGACATTGGGAACGACCGTCCCAACGCGGTGCCCGGCCAAAGCAAAATTCACGAGGTGAAGATCCAGGGTGGGACTGTGGGTACGACGCAGGCCAACAGGGGATACCTCAACGCGGCCGCCTTCTGCGCCAACAGCCCAACATCGCTGCCTTGCGCCGATCCGGTTACCCCCGGAACTTACGGGGACTTGGGCCGGAACGCCGTCAACGGACCGATGTTCTTCCAGTTTGATTCTCAGGTCTCGCGCATCTGGCAGATCGGGGAGCGCTGGAAGGTGGACACGCGCCTGGAAGCCTTCAACGTCCCCAACCATCCGAACTTTGCCAACCCGAGTTCGAGCAACCCGGCAGGAGGCACGTTCGGTACCATCACTTCGACAGCCGGTGGCACGAGTCTCGCCAACATTCCGGCACTGACCGCTCGAATCTTCCAGGGCTCGGTCAAGATCGTCTTCTAGCAACGAATACTCACACCTCTTTCGCAACCAGCGGGACGCCTGCAAGTTCAAAAAAGCGTCCCGCTTTCTTTTTTCTCCGTCTTCGTTTTGTATGATGGCTGATTGAGAGACTTCTACCGCTCACGGAGCATATTGATTCATGCGAGTTGGAATCATCGGCACGGGCGCCATCGCGGGCAAGCACGCGCAGGCTTACAAGAACATCGGCTACCAGTTGACCGCTTGCACAGATCGCACCGCGGAGCGCGGGCGGATGTTTGCCGACGCGTGGGGCGCGGAGTTTGCGGCTACTCCGGAAGAGCTTGCCAGGCGCGCGGATGTGGATTTTCTCGATGTATGCACCTTTCCCGGC
>JBAUCP010000412.1:0-5943 GCA_049677625.1 Occallatibacter sp.
ACTTCAGCGCCCACCGGAAACATGAGCCACGAGAGCAGCGGGCTGCGGTCGGGCGCATCCTGCCTCTGCTGCATGGGCCGGAAGGAATAAAGAATCTGCCAGCTCGCAGTGCTCACAAGAATGGCGCCGAGAATCGCATTGAGCGTGTTCGCCGAGCCGGCACTCACAAGATGCTGCAGCAGCAGCGAGCCGACGAGCACGCCCGGAGCGCCGCCCAGCAGCATGTAGCCAAGCGTGCGCCAGGCCACATTGCGCCGCGCAATCTGCGCCGGAACCAGGATCAGTTTCACGGCCGTCGAAAACATCAGCCCAATGCCCACCGCAACCGGCGCCGGCACGCGCAAAAACAGCACCAGGATGGGCACCGTAATGGTGCCCGCGCCCACTCCGGTGAGCGCAATGAACAGTGCGATAACGAAACCGATGAGGTATTGCATGAGTGGCTTTGTTCCTCTGGTCGTGCGGCTCTAACTCGCGGGCGCTGCCTGGATGTGAATGCCGCACTCCACCTTGCGCCCCGCCCAGCGGCCCGAGCGAGGATCGTTGGGATCGAGCGGCAGCGATGTGCACGGCTCGCAGCCAATCGACGAGTAGCCGCGCTCATAGAGCGGCAGCAGCGGAATCGCGAGCTCCTCGCACGCATACCACACGTCGCGCGTCGTCCACTCGGCCAGCGGCGCCAGCTTCAGCACCTGCTTTCCGCCCGGCAGCGAGAACATCGCCGACTCCTCAAGCGCCGCGCGGCTGCGCGCCTGCTCACGCCGCAGGCCGGTCAACCACACGCGATATCCGGCCACAGCCTTGAAGAGCGGCTCGACCTTGCGCAGCCCGCAACAGCGATCGGGCGCAGACTGATACAGCAGCCCGAACTCGGCCTCCTGCTCGGCAACGGTCTTTTCCGGAAGCAGGTTGATCAGGTTCAGATTCCACTCGCTTGCAATGCGGTCGCGATACGCGTACGTCTCGGCAAAGTGATAGCCGGTATCGAGAAAAAGAACGGGAATCGCGGGATCCAGCGCGATGGCCAGCTTGGTGAGAAGCACATCCTCGGCCTGAAAACTGCAGGTCAGGCACACGTCGCCCGTCCGCCCCACGGACAAAGACCCGTCCGCGGGGACCGCGGTCTTGCCGGTCACCTCCCGCTCGAGCGTAGCGCGCACTGCATCCAGCTTGGTCTTTACTTCAGCAGCAATTTCGGATGTGCCCATTACAAACCTGCCCCTTCCGTTGAAATGAAAATGCCCGCGCGCTGCAGCAACTGATGAATCGTCGAGACTGTCTGCATCGGTTCCGTTGCGCCCAGAGTGATCTGCTCGCCTTCCACGCGCGCCGTGAGTTTTGCATTCTCGTCCGCATGCGCCACAAGGGTCAGCAATCCTGAGCGGGCTTGAATGCCGGTCACAACTTCAAGCAGATTCGGATGACGCCGGAACACGTCGTCCTCTGCGTTGATGCGGCTTGAGATCACGCCCACCGCAAACAGTGCACGCTCGACTGCGTCAATGAGCGCCACCGGACCCGAGAGCTCGAGAACGCCGCCGCGATGCCCCCAGCGCGCTTCCCTCTCGCCCGCGGTCACCGGACCCCATGAGCCGGCCTCGTCCTCTTCGCCCGTTGACACGTAGGCTGAAGCCGCGGTCACCATTCCTGCGGCAACCGTCGCGTTGGTCTCAGGATCGATGAGAATGAAGGCTCCCGTGCTGCGATTTTCGCGATAGATGTCGAGTGCGATGGGCCGCAGCAGATTGAGCGAAACTGCGCCGATATCGTTCATCTCAAGCGCCTGCGCGGGCTGGCGCGCGAGCGTGGTCAGATCGGTGCGGTAATCCACGGAAGAGAGAAACACCGGCACCGTGTGGCTGGTGTGCTTGAGCAGATAGCGGCGGCTCAGGTCAAGCGGCCGCTGATCCATCCACACCATCGCGGCCTTGGCGCTGCGCGCTACCGTGGCCTGCGCTTCGACGCCCACAATCAGGTCGCCGCGGCTGATGTCGAGCTCGCGATCGAGCACCAGGGTTACAGAGAGCGGCGCAATCGCCTCGTCCAGATCGCCATCCCAGGTAACGATGCGCTCCACCTTTGCGCTGCGATTCGAAGGCAGCACGGTGATCTCGTCGCCGGCGCGCACCGTTCCCGAGGCGATCTGCCCAGCGAAGCCGCGGAACGTGTGGTCGGGCCGTAGCACGCGTTGCACCGGAAAACGGAATGGAGCCGTGCGCGTCTCCTGCGCCGAAGGCAGCGACTCGAGCAGCTCCAGCAGCGACGGCCCCACGTACCATGGCATCGTATTCGAGCCATGCACAATGTTGTCGCCCTTCAGCGCGCTCACCGGCACGAAGAGCGCATTGACCGGCGTGCCGGTATCGGCCGCAATCTGATCCAGCACCGCGGTGAAATCGGCTTCGATGGCCCGGAATGCGGCTTCATCGTAGTCAATCAGGTCCATCTTGTTGACCGCAACCAGCACGTGGCGCACGCGCAGCAGCGACGCAATATATGCGTGGCGCCGCGACTGAATCAGCACTCCCTTGCTTGCATCGATGAGCACAATGGCCGCATCCGCCGTTGAAGCGCCCGTAGCCATGTTGCGCGTGTACTGCTCGTGCCCTGGCGTATCCGCAATGATGAACTTGCGCTTCGGCGTGGAGAAATAGCGGTACGCCACATCGATCGTGATGCCCTGCTCGCGCTCGGCACGCAGTCCATCGGTGAGCAGAGCAAAGTCAATCTGGCCCGGCGCGGTGGTTCCCTTGCCTTCAATCGACTTCACCTGGTCTTCGTAGACCGATTGCGTATCGTAAAGCAGCCGGCCAATGAGCGTGGACTTGCCGTCATCCACGCTGCCCGCCGTTGAAAAGCGCAGCAAATCCTTCTCGCGTTCCTCAAGAAGAAAATCGTCAATTGAGAATGGTGAAGCGGAGAGCGTAGCCATTTAGAAGTAGCCCTCCCGCTTCTTGATCTCCATGGAGCCTTCCTGGTCGTGATCGATCACGCGATTGGCGCGCTCCGACGAGCGGAACGAAATCAGCTCCGCAATAATCGCGGGAATCGTCTCGGCATCGGAGCGGATGGCGCCGGTGCACGGGCTGCAACCCAGCGAGCGCAGCCGCGACTTCACCATTTGCGGCTTCTCGCCCGGCCGCGCGACAAAGGCCTGCTCGATGGGCAGCAGAGCATCGCCGCGTAAATACATGGGCCGCTCCTTGGCAAAGTAAAGATCCACAACCGGAATCTTTTCTTCGTGGATGTACTGCCACACATCCATCTCCGTCCAGTTCGACAGCGGAAACACGCGAATGCTTTCGCCGGGATGGATGCGCGCGTTGTAGAGATTCCAGAGCTCGGGCCGCTGGTTCTTCGGGTCCCACTGTCCGGCCCCGTCGCGGAACGAATAGATGCGCTCCTTGGCGCGGGATTTCTCCTCATCGCGCCGCGCGCCGCCAAATGCCGCATCGAAGTTATAGTGACGCAGCGCATCCAGCAGCGCCTGTGTCTTCAGCAACCCGCAGCAGCGTTTGGTGTCGAGCGCAATCGGATTGGTGCCCGCCGCAATAGCCGGCTCATTGCGCCACACCAGCAGCTCCGCCCCGATGGAGCGCGCCATCTCGTCGCGGAAGGTAAGCATCTCGGCAAATTTGAAGCCGGTATCGATGTGCAGCAGCGGGAACGGAATCGGCGCGGGATAAAACGCCTTCTGCGCCAGCCGCAGCATCACCGACGAGTCTTTGCCGATGGAGTAGAGCATCACGGGGCGCTCAAACTCCGAGGCAACTTCGCGCAGAATATGAATGCTCTCCGCTTCCAGCAGGCGCAGGTGGCTCAGGCGCTGCGGCGCGGCAACAGGCGCGGTTGGCGTAGATGACTGGATTTCGCTTTCGGCGACCGGCATTGAAACCTCATGACTTCAGGAGTGTTTGCTGAAGGCCGGGGCGACGCAAATACATACCCGGCACTTAGCAGCGGGTGCGTCTTCTGGATCGATTGTGCTCAGGAGATCAGAGACTAGCGCATACACCCGTCGAAGATGTTCGACAGGCAACAACAGGAGCAGCGCTGGGAAGCTTTGACCATGTGGAAATTATACAGCAAATCGTCTCGCCGGACGCAAATCGGCCGCAAGCCGAGAGCGGCCCAGTCTCCTGGCGGGGTTTCCGCCTACTTCCTGCTGTCCTTCAGCAGCCCCAGCCGCACCAGGCTCTCGGCTGTCGCGGCCAGCGCATCCTCATTCGAACGCGGCGACCACCCCAGCACGCGCCGCGCCTTTTCATTGCTGGCGTTCTTCACCTTGCCCAGTTCGGGAATAATCAGCTTCACCGCCGGATCGCGCAACGACGCCAGACGCACCATCCAGTTGGGCAACTGCCGCGTAGGCACTCGCCGTGCGTCGGCTCCCATGCGCTCTTTCAGCACTCTGGCAATGTCAGCCATCCACATGAAGTCGCCGGCAACTGCCAGAAAGCGCTCGCCTTGGGCCGCAGGATGCGTCATGGCTCGAACGTGCAGATCGACCACGTCGCGCACATCGACCACCCCGAAGCAAAGCCGCGGGCAGCCGGGCAGCGCACCGTCCATCAGCCGCTGCACCAGCAGAATGGACGCCGAATAATCGGCCCCCAGCACTGGCCCAAACACACCCACAGGATTGACGGCCGAAAGCTCCAGCCCGCCGCCCTCCCTGGCAATAAAGTCCCACGCCGCGCGCTCGGCCAGCGTCTTCGACTTGGTGTAGGCCGTCATCTCGCCGCCATTGATGTCGGTCCAGTCGGTCTCGTTGAAGAGCGCGCTCTGTGAACTGTGGCCGTAGCCGATGGCCGCAAACGACGAGGTCAGCACCACGCGTTTCACGCCCGCATCGCGCGCCGCACGCAGCACCCGCAGCGCGCCCTCGCGCGCCGGCACAATCAGTTCGTCCTCGTGTTTGGGCAGGTGCGGCGGCAGCGGCGATGCAACGTGCAGCACGTATTCGCAGCCGGCAGCCGCTTCAGCCCAGCCCGCATCCTTTTCAAGATCGGCTGCAAAGAACGTGAGCCGGCCGCCTGGCTCCGCGCCACCCTGTTTCAGCATCGCGCGCACATCGCCCTCGCGCTTCAGGTTGCGCACCGTAGCGCGCACCACGTGGCCCTCGGCCAAAAGCGCCAGAATGGCATGGCTGCCGATGAAACCCGATCCGCCCGTCACCAGAACTGTACTCATCTCAAATCTCCGTTTCCTTCCCGTTCCGCGATCTGCTCTCTCGAAAGAGATTGTGATTCTTAGATCGAACGTTCATTCTAGTCGATTCAAATTTTCCAAATCTTTCGTGAAGTATTTGTCGGTCAGCTACTACGCCTCTGCAATGGCCTGCCAGACCGCCTCGGCAATTTTGTTCAGCGTGGCTGCGGAAAATGCCTTCGGCGCCTTCGCCAAACTTGCCGCAAGGCCCAGCGTCAGGCTCTCGATCGCCTCGATCGGAAGGTCCTTGAGGATTCCGCCTTTCCGCCTTGGCCGCAGCCATTTGAGAATGCGCGCGGTCTCCGGATGCGTGTCTTCCGCCGCCGCTCCCGCAGACGCTTTGCAATAAGGCGAGTTCAAATACTGATCGAGAAACCGCGTCTCCTTGAGATGCATGCGGTAAAAGCGGTACGCGTTGAGCCAGATGCGCAGCAGCGCCTCGCGTGGCTTCATCTTCTCGTTATACCCCTCGAAGAAAACCTCGTGCTTGATCGAGATCACGCGCTCATAAACCGCGCGGATCAGGTCGTCCTTGCTGGGAAAGTAGTGATAGATCACGCCGGGGCTGGCTCCCGACCGTCTGGCCAGCACCGACATCGGCGCATCGTGAAAGCCGCGCTCTACAATCAGGTCGAGCATCGCCTTCAGAATCGCTTCCCGCTTGTCGCTCTTTGCCGCCGTCTCTTTTGTCATCGCCCGCACCACTAGAATGATCATTCTAACATCCAGAGT
>JBAUCP010000413.1:0-15820 GCA_049677625.1 Occallatibacter sp.
GACATGTTCAACGCCATTGCCGACGCCGTCAACAATTCTCCCATAAGCGGCGATGACAGTGCGCCGGCCGGGCCCATCGGCAAAATCAACACGGCTGGCATGCTTCCTGTAGAGCTCAGCCAGAGCCAGGTGGCTGCGCAGATTTACACACAGTATTTTGGACCGTTGCCATTTGCACGCGTGGCGGTCACACAGCAGTTCGCCTGCAACTACGGGCAGAGCTGGCCGATGCTGGTCTATCTGCCCATCTGCGGATTTCTCGATTCAACGCAGCAGCACGTGCTGGGCCTGCGCCCTGACGACATGTACTGGAAGATGGTGACTCCGCACGAAGTGGCGCACCAATGGTGGGGACAGACGGTTGGCTTTCGCAGCTACCGCGATCAGTGGATGAGCGAGGGATTCGCGGATGAGTCCGCGTCGATCTTCCTCCTGCTTACGCGGCCCAAGCCGAACGACTATCTCGATTTCTGGAGAGAAGAACGCAAGAGGATCACGGAGAAAAACTCCATGGGCTTCCGGCCCATTGACGTGGGACCGGTGACGATGGGCTATCGCCTCAACACCGAGAAGACTGGCTGGAGCGTTACCGAGAACCTCATCTATCCCAAGGGCGCTTACATCCTGCACATGATCCAGTTGATGATGTGGGACCCGCAAAATGGTGACAAGCGCTTTATGGAGACCATGCACGACTTTGTGAATACCTACAAGCTGCAGGCCGCCACCACTGAGGACTTCAAGGCCATGGTGGAAAAGCACATGAGCCCGGCCATGGATCTGGATGGGAACCACAAGATGGATTGGTTCTTCAACGAGTATGTGTACGGCACCGATCTGCCCGCCTATCACTTTGAGTCGCAGCTAACGCCGGACGGCGACAAGACGACGCTCCACTTCAAGCTGGTTCAGTCCGGTGTGGGGTCTGAATTCAAGATGGTGGTGCCGCTTTACATCGAATTTGCCGACGGCAGGGTGAGCCGCCTGGGAGAGATCAGCCTGTCCGGCAGCCGCACCCTCGAACAGTCGGTGTCGCTGCCCAAATTCACGTCGCCCGTGAAGCGTGTCTCCATTAACTACTACTTCGACGTGCTGAGCACGGATAACTGATGGTTTCCCTGAGGGCGCCCAAATGCGCCGCACCGGAGGGACCCGCAGGAAGCCGCTTTCGTCCAGAAACACCAGCCAGGCAATTAGCCGGCGCGCTTTTTCTTGATGGCCGGCCCGGCTCTTCCCGCACGTTCTTCTTCAAGCTGCCGTAACGCATTGCACAAGCATCAGAAAGTAAAGCGCGATCCAAACTGGAACTGCCGCGGCGAGTTGACGGTTGTGGTCACCTGGCCGAATGTGGCCGCCACCGAGGGCTGCGTCTCGACGTCGGTGATGTCAGGAACGCTGGGCATGCCAAACTGGGCGCGATTCGTAACGTTGTAGGACGATACTTCGAAGCGAAGCTCACGCGCCTCGCCAAATGAAATTACCTTGTAGAGTGACAGATCGAGATCCCGCGCTCCCATCGTCCGCACGTTCGACAGATAGGCTGGCGCATTGCCCGGCACAAACGGGCTGGACGGAATAACGAAGCAGTTGTAGTTGAACCACATCGCGTCTGTGTGCGGAGCGCCTTGCGACGGATCGCACGACAGGTTGGGCCGCTGGTTGAAGTAGGACGTGGCCGCGCCTACGAGCGGCGAAGCAATGGGGACACCGCTGCTCAGGTAGACGATTCCGTTCATGGTCCAGCCGCCGGCAATCGCGTTGCCCACGCCGGTGAGATGCAAAGCGCGGCCCTTGCCCAACGGCAGGTCATACGATGCCTGCCCGGTGAACTGCAGCTTCACGTCCTGCGGGCTCACCGAGTGCTCGTACTGCATATCTCTCCAGTCCTGCGGCATTCCAAGATGAGAGCCGACGAAACCCAGAGGCGGGTTTCCGTCATCGGTGATCAGCTTGGCCCATGTGAGTCCGGCCAGCATGGTGAAGTGGTTGGTGAGCCTCTTCTGCAACTTCGTCTGCAACGAGCTGTAATCGGAGTCGCCGCCGGGGTAGCCGTGCACAACCACGCCGTTGCCCGCGCCATAGCTGCCGTTGCCGAACTGCGGAAAAGGCTGCACCGCAACCCACTGCGGCACGGTGGACGAGCCATAGTTTGCGTTGGTGGGGTCATCGATGGCTTCCCACTGGTTAGCCACCTGGTTGTTGAACAGGCCCGCCTGATATTTTCCGATCGTCGCAAGATCGAGCTGGTTCAGATCGGCTACGGCTAGCGGTAAGAACAGGCCGCGGCTGCCAACATAACCCACGCTCAGCACCACCTGCCGCGGAAACTCATACTCCCACCCAACGTTGAAGTTGTAGGTGGTGGTCGTACGCTGCGCGTGGAGCATGGTATTAAGCGTGATGCCAAGATTGTTGCCCAGCCCCTTGGGCGAGCTGATCTGCTGCACAACGCCATTGGGAAACGGGTTGCTGAGCGAGCTCACCATCACCGTATTGCCATCGCCGCCGCACACGCCGGCATTGGCACAGTCGTAGGCAATCGTATTCGGGTCCTCATTCCACGCGGTCGCGTTCCATGTCGTGTAGGAGGCATAGCCGTCGCTGTTGAGCGATGAGCTGCCGACCATCTCCGCGCTTGGACCGAAGTTGATGCCGCCTCCGCCGCGAATCACCAGACGGTTTGCAGTCTGCCAGGAAAAGCCAATCCGCGGGCCGAAGTTGGTTAGGTTCGTCGCGAACGGAGACCGGCTGCCGTTGCCCACATACACCTCCGCGCCGGTGTATGCAACGCCGCCTACCGTGTTTTGCACGGTTGGATTGAAATACTCGAGCCGGTTGTGGCGCTCCGTCCGGCCGCCGAAGATGTCCCAGCGCAAACCCGCGGTCACCGTAAGCGTACTCGCAGGACGCCAACTGTCCTGAACGAAGGCCGCGTAGTAGGGGCTGGCCTCTGCCGCGAAGAGATCCTTTGAGAAGTTCGGATAGTCGTTTGACTCGCTGCCGGGGGCAGTTCCCATGCCGGCTAGCAACGACGCAAAGTCGCTTCCGCCCACTCCCGAGTTCGTGGTCTGATCAGTGGCCGAGTTGTCAAAAAGGTAAGAGCCCGATGGCGCGACCGGCTGGCCTGCGTTCAGCAGCCGCTTCATGTATTCGAAGCCGGCGGCCACTTCGTGCTTGCCGAAGACCTTGGTCAGGGTCGCGCTCGCGTCGTTGTTTTCGCTGGCGAAGATAAACGTGTTGTAGTTCGCGGTGCCGCCGATCCCGTCGCCCGAATTATAGTCATTGAAGATCACAAACGGCAGCAGTTTGTAAACTTCCTGCGCCGCCAGCGATGACGGGAAACCAAGCTTTGTAATGTCGTAACCCACCTGCGACGGATCGCCACCCTGGTTTTCATAGTGGCGCGTGAACGAGTAGCGCAACTGAAGAACCGTGGTGGGATTGAGCGTGTAGTCGTCCGCCAGCAGGATATTGCGGCCGTTGGTTACATTCTGCGCATAGTTCAGATCCCACATATTGTTGAACGCGTTGAATGTGGAAGTGAACAGCCTGTCGAAGGAGAAGCGGCCGAAGATGCGCTGCGCTTCGCTCTTGGCCCAATCCACCCGAGCGTCGAACTTCTGCGCCGTGGTGGGATCAAGACCCGGAGCGTAGAAGTTGTTAAGCGCTCCATCGGTAGCCGAATCGCACGAGGCTCCTACATTGCACCTGGGAAACTCGGAGAGAAACTTGAGCGCAATAGGATTGGGATTCGCAATTTTGTTGTTGGGGAACGGCTGGCGTGTGCCGGCCAGCGGACCGCTGGCAATGTCGGGCTGGCTCGGATCGTAGATGGTGAAGCTGTCGGCTGAAAAGTCGCCCGTGCGCTCCGCGCTGGTAGGCACGGTGAAGATATTGGAGCCGTCAAACTGCTCCTGCTGCGTGGCCTCGTAGTCGGCAAAGAAAAAGAGCCGCTTGCCACGGATAGGCCCGCCGATCGCACCGCCTTCCTGATAGCGGTGAAAGGATGGCGACGTATTCACTTGACCGTTCGAAAGCTGAAACTGCTTGTTGAAGTACTCGTTCGCGGCCAGAATATCCGGGCGGAATACGCCGAACGCATCGCCATGGAAGTGATCGGTGCCGGATTTGGTGGCCACGCTGATCACGCCGGCGCCGCCGCTCTGATAGCTAGCCGGCGTATTCTGTGTCTCTACGCGGACCTCGTCGACCGCGTCTTCAGGCAGATCCATCGCCGGAATGATGGCCGCGGCGTTGTTCTCCGCGATACCCAGCGGACTGCCATCCACCATGTAGTAAACCGATCCTTCGATCGCTCCATTCACGGTATAGGACGAGACATCCACGCCGGGCCGTCCACTGGAAATATTCGTGATTGCAAAGGAACTCGACGAGTTGGGTGCTCCATTCGCAGGCGTAACTCCCGCGCTCAATTGAATCAGGTCATAGACGTTGCGCGTGAGCAGCGGAACGCGGTCGATGGTCTGCGCGTTGATGAGCTGGCCCACAGTGGAGTTGCTGGTGTCGAGCAGGTCGGTGGTCTCCGTAACTGTAACCACCTCGCTCGCCGAGCCGACTCGCATCGCAAGATTCACTTCGGTGACCTGGTCGACCGAAACGACGATGTTCTTGCGGAGCAGGGTCTCAAAACCTTTTTCTTCGGCGCTGATCTCGTAGGAGCCGGGCGGGAGCGAAACAAACGAGTAGAGGCCTCCGCCGGTGCTCACGGTCAAGTGCTGCGCTCCGGTAGCTACATCCTTTGCCCGGACCGCAGCGCCGGGAATGATGGCGCCGCTGCCGTCGGCCACGATTCCGCTGATGCCGCCGCTGCCCGCCTGCCCAAGAACGGTATTCGCGCAGGCCACAAACAGAATAATGACCAGAAAGATTGGCGCCGCAGCAAGTACCTCAAATTTTTTGCTTCGCATGGCCGCCCTCCGGGAGTATATTGATTCAAACGTTTGAATAGCGATGCCTGAATATAAGATTCGGCCCGGTCACTGTCAAGAAAAAACTGCGGCCGTTCCGGAATCGGGCGACCGGTAAGAGCCGGAACGGCTCCGACAGCCGGCGCAGGAAGGCAAGGAAACCAAGTGGGGCAGCGGAAATCCGGTCACGTCACGCTTCTCGATATTGCTCGATCCAGCGGGTTCTCCGTGTCGACGGTCTCGATCGTGCTGAGCGAGGCTCCGCTCTCGCAAAACGTTGCCGTGACGACGCGCGCCCGCATCCGCACCATCGCACGGCAGCTTGGCTATCACCCCGATGCGTACGCCCGCTCGCTGCGGCGGCGCAGCACGCAGACCATCGGCATCCTGGCCTTTGATTTATCCGATCCATTTTGCATTCCTATCATGCGCGGCATCCAGGATGGCCTGCATGCGGCCGGCTATCTGCCGCTGGTCATGGACGCGCAAACGCAGCGCAAGCTCTTTGACAACTACCTGCACATGTCGCTCGAGCGGCGCGTCGAAGGCGTGATAGTGATTGCGAGCTGGGTCTTCGAGGAGACCAACCTGCTCGGAGACATTCGCAAAAACAATGTGCCGATTCTGATTGTGGGCAGGAATCTGGCATCGCGCGGAATCAGCTCGATCCTGGTGGATAACGCGGCCGGCGGCGCACTGGCCGTGCAGCACCTGGCAGAGCTCGGACATCGCCGCGTCGCCGTGATCCGCGGACCGCAGGAGATGTGCGACAGCGAGCCGCGATGGGCAGGGATTCAGATGGGTGCGGCACAGACCGGCGTGCAGATTGACGAACGGCTTGTCTTTGAGCTGCCCGGATTGTCCGATCCCATGTCGGGCTTTGAAGGCGGCGTGCGCATCGCAAAGGCGATGCTGGCCACCGGCGTTCCATTCACCGCGGTTCTGGCCTTTGACGACATGACTGCGCTGGGCGTAGTTCGTGGACTGAACGAGGCAGGTGTGCGCGTGCCAGGGGACTGCTCGGTAGTGGGCTTTGACGATGTGCTGCCGGCAGAAGTGGCCACGCCGGCAATGACCACGATTCGCCAGCCGCTGAGAGAGATGGGCCTTGAGGCGGCGCGGCGGGTTTTGGAGCAGATCAGGAAGACTCCCAGCCGGCAGCGAGCCTCGATGCTGCACCAGACGAGCCCGGAGCTGGTCGTCCGCATGTCAACAGTTCCACCTCCCGCGAAGCGCCGCGCTGCGAAGACAGCCGGACGCCGGCGCAATTGATTGATAGAACACCGGCCAGTTCGTGCAGTTGTATCTTCAAACGTTTGAAATAGCCGATTCGATAACTGAAATGAGTACTCAACGATATCGAGAGGATTCCCTGGCATGAATCGAAAGAGCGTTTTGTGTCTGCTGGCCATGCTTGCGTTTCCCGTCGCGGCTAAAGCGGGAGATACAACTCCGCTGCACGATGGTTGGCGCCTGGTTTCTGCGTGCACGGTGCATGCAGACGGAGCCGCGATCTCCGTGCCTGCGTTTGCGGCCGATGACTGGCTGAAGACGACGGTGCCCAGCACTGTGCTGGCGGCGCAGGCCGCAGACAAGATCGTTCCCGATCCTTACTTCGGCATGAATCTGCGCAATATTCCCGGAACTAGCTATCCGATCGGGCAAAACTTCTCCAATCAGCCCATGCCGGCAGACAGCCCTTATCGCTGCGGCTGGTGGTATCGCACGAAGTTCTCCGCGCCCGCCGCGGCCAAACGCGACCAGCGCTACTGGCTACACTTTGGCGGCATCAATTACCGCGGCGAGATATGGCTGAACGGGCATCGCATCGCGGATGAGTCGGCGATTGCCGGCGCCTATCGCACATACGATTTTGACGTGACAGACTTCCTCAAAGCCGGAGCGAACGTGCTCGCGGTGGAGACCTTTGCGCCGACAGAGAAGGACCTCGGCATCAACTGGGTCGACTGGAACCCCTGTCCGCCGGATAAGGACATGGGACTGTGGAGCGATGTGGACCTGGTGGAGACCGGGCTCATCACACTGCGGTCACCAATGGCTGTGACACACTTCACTGACTCTTCGCTCGCGACCGCCGACCTGACTGTTTACGCGGAGCTGCACAACAGCGCGGACCACGCGGTGAAGGGCGTGGTGCACGGCACGGCCGCGGGCATCGGGTTCGAGCAGCCAGTCGAGCTCGCGCCAAACGAAGACAAGACCGTGGTGTTTACGCCCGATCAGTTTCCGGCGCTGCATGTGCACAATCCAAAGCCCTGGTGGCCCTACCAGATGGGCGAGCCGCATCTGGAGCGGCTGACCATGAGCTTTGCCGATCAGGACGGCGAAACAGACGAACAAAGCGTCGATTTCGGATTCCGCGAGATCACGTCGGAGCTGACGGCCGCCGGCGGACGGCTGTTTCGAGTGAATGGCAAGCCAATTCTGATTCGCGGCGCGGGATGGTCGCAGGACATGCTGCTGCGCGCGGACGATGACCGCCTGCGCGAGCAGTTTCACATGGTCCGCGACATGCATCTCAACACCATTCGCCTCGAAGGCAAACTGGAGACCGAGGAGTTCTTCCGGCTCGCAGACAAGCAGGGCGTTCTGGTGATGCTGGGCTGGTGCTGCTGCGACCACTGGGAACGCTGGAATACATGGACAGCCGATGACCTGACAATAGCCACTGCGTCTCTGCGGGCGCAGTTGCTGCGTCTGCGGCAACACGCGAGCCTGCTGGTTTGGCTCAACGGCAGCGACAACGCGCCGCCCGCGAATGTGGAGAGCGCATATCTGAAAGTTGAAGCGGATACGCACTGGCCTAACCCAACGCTGTCTTCAGCATCTGCAACCGATACGGTGAACGCGGGGCCGAGCGGCGTAAAAATGTCCGGTCCGTACGACTATGTGGAGCCCAGCTACTGGTATGTGGATCAGCACAACGGTGGAGGATTCGGCTTCAACACCGAGACCAGTCCCGGGCCTGCGATTCCGTCGCTCGCCAGCCGTGAAAAGTTTTTGCCGGACCCGAATGCATGGCCGCTGAGTGTCGACTGGAACTTTCACAATGGCGGCGGGGAGTTCACGACGCTGAAGGTCTTCGACGAAGCCATGCAGGCGATCTACGCGCAGCCGCAATCGGCCGCAGACTACGAGCGCATGGCGCAGACAATGGAGTACGACTCGGAGCGCGCCATGTTCGAGGCGTACGGAAAAAACAAGTATGTATCCACCGGCGTGATCCAGTGGATGCTGAACAACGCATGGCCTTCCATGATCTGGCACCTCTACGACTACTACCTGGATGCAGACGCCGGGTACTTTGCGACGAAGAAAGCTTGCGAGCCGCTGCACATTCAGTACTCCTACGACGATGGCTCCATTGTCGTAGTCAACAGCACGTATAACGCAGTGGAGGGGCTCCACGCGAGTGTGGATGTGCACGGGCTTGGGTGGAAGGAGTTGTATAGCGCCAAGGCGGATGTGAACGCCGCGGCGGATAGCGCGCAGCGCGTTCTCCTCATTCCTGAAAAGCTCTACACGAGTGCGGAGCGCGTCTTTTTCATCGATCTCAAGCTGTACGACTCCTCCGGGCATGTATTGAGCCACAACTTCTACTGGGCGCCGGGCACGCTCACTACCTTTGACTGGGGACGAACCGACTTTACGCACACGCCCGCGGCGCGTTACGAGGACTTGACGGCTCTGGCGAACCTGCCCGCGGCGCGCGTGCACGCAACAGCCGAGATCGAGCAGACGCCGCAGGGCCCTGAAGTTCGCCTGCAGCTTACCAATGAATCGCCGGCGCTGGCGTTTCAAATCCGCGCGGCTGCGCGCACCGCATCCGGAGCTTTGATTGCTCCCGTCTTCTGGTCGGATAACTGGATTGAGCTTACGCCGGGAGAATCCACCACCCTGACAGCGCTTTTGCCGCAGAGCAGCTCCCAGGCGCCGATCATTCACGTGGATGGCTGGAACATCGAATCGATGACACTCGCACCAAAACCTATAACAGCGGCCAAAGGAGACTGACGCAGTCTTGGCGATCGCGCCCAAAACGCGGCGAGTAGACGGTACTAGCCGGTAACTCCCTTCGCGATTGCCCCGGAGAATATGATTGGATGTGTTCGTAGACAGGCACTCTAACACATTGACAGGAATCTCCATGAGCTCCTTTACTCATTCTTCCGACAAGACAAGTGAACCCATCTCGCGGCGCGACGCGCTCAAAGGCCTTGGCGGCGTCCTTGCCGCGTCTGCGGTTTCCGCTCAGGCCGCCGCATCTCCGACGCCGAAGCAGATGCCCACACCGGCTTCGCCCGGAACGCTGCCGAAGCGGCCCAACATCCTGTGGATCACCGGAGAAGGCGTGCCGGTGCACGCGCTGAGCTGTTACGGCAGCCGCCTCCTTGAAACTCCCAACATCGATCGCATTGCGAAAGAAGGCGTGCGTTTCGAGAACGCATTCACCACCAACGGCCTGTGCGCGCCCAGCAGAGCGACGCTGCTGACCGGGACTTATACCCACATCAACAGAATGATAGGCAATCCTGACATTGCCGATGTTCCGCAAGATGAACAGCCGCACTTCGACCCGGCACAGGAGACCTTTCCGAAGATTCTCAAACGTCACGGCTACCAGACAGGAATGGTCGGCAAGTGGCATCTTCCCGTGAATCCCGCGCAAACCGGATTTGACTACTTTATTTATAAGGAGGGCGCGGGAGGGCCGTATTACAGTCCAGAGGGATATCTCGGTAACCCCAGCCTCGGCAGCGACGTGATTCAGAAATATCGGCATGAGGGCTATGAGACGGATGTGATGACCGATCTGGCCATCAAGGGAATGCAGCAGTTCACGCAGCCGTTCCTGATGATGGTGCAATACTTCAATGCGCATCGGCCATTCGATCCGCCGCACAAGTACGAGCACTTGTATGACAAAGTGCGTATCCCTGAGCCTGGCACCTTCTGGGACGACTATGAACACCGCGCAAGCCCCGCGCGTGCGGCAAGAATGCGCATTGAAGACATGCCGGACTTCAACCCTCCGCCAGACCTGACCGGCCGCCAGCGCAAGCAGTGGAACTACCAGCGCTTCATGGAGCATTTTCTGGGAACGCTCCGCTCGCAGGATGACAACATCGGCCGGCTGTTCGAGTACCTGGAAAAAAGCGGGCTGGCCGAGAACACCATCGTCGTCTACACCACGGACCACGGCTTCTTCCTCGGCGATCACGGATGGTTCGATAAGCGCTTCATGTATGAGCAGGCCATTCGCGTGCCCTGGATGATTCGCTGCCCTGGCCTGGAAGGGCAAGGCAGCGTGCGCAGCGACTGGGTCATCAATATCGACAATGCGCCTACGGTGCTCGATCTGGTTGGCCTTCCCATTCCGCCCGAGATGCAGGGCAAGAGCATGTTGCCTGCTCTGCTGGGCAAAGCCGCCGCGGAGGAAGACCCCGCATTCTATTACCACTACTACGAATTCGGCTCACCGCACTGGGTCGCTCCGCACTACGGAATCCGCACCAATCGCTTCAAGCTGATCAGTTATTACAACCGCAATGAGTGGGAGCTATTCGACCTCGAAAAAGATCCGGACGAGATGGAAAATCTCTTCATCGACAATGGCCGCCGCATTCAGCCAGGATACGAAGCCATCGTGCAGGATCTCGTCATCCGCCTGAAGCAGCTTCGTGAACAGTACAAAGACACTACCGGCCGGCCCGTGAACCTGCAGCTTCTGGGTGACTGATCGGGTGTAGTTGTGTTCATCGGCCGATCAACGCGGGAAGACCGAAAGATCGCTACGCCTCAAAATCGAGCGCCACAACTTCATGCACGTCGATGGTGGGCACTTCGAGCGCGATCGCGCCGTTCTCTTCGCGATAAGGAACTGGCTTACCGGCAGCAAGCAGATGTACTTTCGACACGCGGCGGCCATCGGGAACTCGAATGAGCAGCTTCTGGCCTGAGAGCGGAATCACCTCGCGCACCGGCCCCTTCATCATCATCGGATTGGTCATGTTCACCAGGTGCACCGTCATGGAGTTTCTCTGCCCCCAGATCGAAACGTCCACAACTCCCCTGCCCTCGACGGTGACGGGCATGGGCTCATTTGCAGCCCACAGCACGGCATTGCGCAACAGCTTCGCGTGATCGACGTTCATCACCTCCCAGAAGGTGCTGTCGATGTCCAGGGGAAAGTAAACCACGCGCCCCTGCCCGGCCTGGCGCAAAAACACGCCTGCATCGTGGCTGTTGACCGGCCGCGGGAAGCACTCCTCCATGGGCAAATCAGGATAAGTGGGAATCACCTTCAGTGGAGAATCGCCCTGCTCGCCAACGGGGTTCACGTGAACCCTGTGGATGCTATTGATGATGCGCCCTGCATCTTCAAAGCCGGCCAGCAGCGGATGATATTGTCCGGTGGCGCGGTCGCGCTCGAGTTCGAGATACGAATTCAGCATCGGGCCTTCTTTGCTGCCCGCATAGGACGCGCCGAAGAGCGCCGCCAGTCCGAAGTCTTCGCGCTGCACACCCCACTCGTCATAGAGCGAGGTCTCGTAAGTGGCCACGATGCTGCCGCCACGCTCGACAAATTCGCGAATCTGCCCGCATTGCTCCGCTGAGAGCGCAGCAATGTTGGGCAAGATCAGGGTCCGGTACCGGTCAATATGCTCACGGTCCAGCAGACGGTCATGAACCATCTCGAACGGAACCCTGGCCTCGATGAGCGCCTGGTAAAAACCGAGCGCCGGATTGTCCACTTTGGCGGCGGCTTCGGTGCCACCGTAAAAGGCCGCAGTCTGCTGCGAGTAGACCATCCCCACGCGCGCATACGATCTCTCGTTGCGGAAGTAGTCCTGGTTGGCGTAGTGCCACTGAAAAATCTCTTCGACAACCGGAAACCAACGCTTGTCAAAGGGTCTGGCGTTGAACTTGGTAAATGCCGGACGGAATCCCTGCGCAATGCCATCCGCAACCCACAGCCGGATCTCATCTCCGTTCTGGACTGAATCCTTCCAGCGATATTTGTCTTCCAGGCCCACGCTGAAGATGGCCGGCACGGCCTTGTTTCCCATGGTTGACCGGAACTCTTTCGCGCTTTTTCCGTTCATCCATGGCGCCATTTCACCGGACCTGCCCTGCCGGTCCGCAATCAGAGTAGTCGCGAGTTCGCCCGTAGTCTTCATATCCAGCTCGCTCAGCGCTCCTCCTCCAGTGTTGGGAATGAAGCTCGCACCCGGATTGATTTGCTGTATCTTCGTGTTCCAGAGCCGCCACAACTCGAACAGGCGCTGCTGATGCCAGATGAGATACTCGCGCCGCGCCGGATTCTGCGGGTCCAGCGTGCGCGGAAGATCCATCCCGGAGAAGGTGCGAAAGTTTTCGCGGCAATGCTCGCAATAGCACATTCCGGAGCCGGCCCAGCGATTGGTGAAGATGCCGTCCACCTTGTATCGGGTCATGATCTCCTGGTGAACCTGGGTCATGAACTCGAAGTTGTAGGGCCCCAGCGCGCAGGTCAGCCAGAACTCGGAGTCGGACGCGTGGCGGCGCTTGCTGCCGCTCTCGTCAACCGCGATCCAGTCAGGATGCGCATCGTACACATCTTGATGACATGCGTGCGGATCGGTCCGCGCCACCACGTTCATGCCCAGTTTGCGGCAGCCCGCGGCAATGTCGCCGAAGGCATCCATGTTGCCGAGCCATTTGCTGCGATAATGCAGCGGAATCTGCGTGGGATAAAAAGCCACGCAGCCGCCTGCGTTGAGAATTGCTGCCTCAGCATGCACGCGCTTGAAGTAGTCGAGCCAGAAGGCGAGATCGTAGTTGCCCGGATCGCTTTCAACAAAACTCAACTGCGCCCAGCGCATGGGCCGGCTATACCAGCCGGCATCGTTCGCCGCCGCGCCGCTCTCCGCGCTCTTCAGCAGGGCCACGCTCAGTTGCGCATCGCTTGCGACCAGACTCGCCGCGGATACAGCCGCCGTCTGCTTGAGAAATGTTCTTCTGCTGCTTTCCATGCACAGCTCCGTGCCAATCGAATCGGAATATCCGCACGCGATGCACGGCTCACTGCACCGCTTTCGCGCCACGCGCGCGCGGCCCAAGGATACCACCCTGCCGCGGTGCGCACCCGGACGCGAGCCTGGTAAGAGCGTGGGTTGAAAATTTGGAGAGAAAGAAATGGAAGACTTACGAATAGCTTCCGTTTCATGGCGGGAGGGCGCGACGCGCACTCTCGTTTCGCACTGCTGCGCGTGGCCTAAGAGCAGTATCCTCTGTTTCGCGTGACGTTGGCCGCGGCTGACCGAGGAGCTGTCCAACATCAACCGCTTTCTCTTCAGTCTCCACACTCAGTTACGCTTTGGCGAACTCACTCGCGCTCCGCAATCATGACTGAGCCTTCACCGTAAATTGAAAGACTGCGCCGCCGTGTGCAGCGTTGGCAACCCACAATTTGCCATCATGCGCTTCCACAATGCTACGACAGATGGCAAGCCCCATGCCGGTGCCCTGTGGCTTGGTGCTGAAGAAGGGATCGAAGACCTTGCCGGCGATCTCGGCGGCCACGCCGGAACCATGATCCTCAACGGCCACCAGGACTTCGTCTTCGCCGTGTTTCACCGAGCGTATCATCAGCTCGCGCGGCGCAGCGGATTGCATCATGGCATCCATGCCGTTGATGGCGAGGTTCAGCATCACCTGCTGAATCTGTACGGGATCGATCTCCAGCCGCGGAAGATTGCCCGCCAGCGCCAGGTGGATGGAAACCTCGCGGCGGATAGCTTCATCGCGCAGCAGCCGCGCCAGCTCGTGAATAAGCCGATTGATGTCGGTCGATTCCCTCACCTGCACGTCCTTGCGGAACAAAGCGCGGACCCGGCTCACGACGGCGCTGGCGCGCGTGCTCTCCTGCACGATCTTTTCGGCAGTGGCGGAGGCTTTCGCAAGATTTGCAGGCTCGGCATGGAGCCACTCGCGGCAGGCGTAGGCGTGAGTCACCACCGCGGTGAGCGGCTGATTCAGTTCGTGCGCGATGGATGCCGCCATCTCCGCCATGCTCAGCGTGCGCGACAAGCGTGAAAGCTGTTCCTGCGCCGCGGTCAGACTCTGCTGCGCGCGCCGCTGCTCCTCAATTTCAATATGGATGCCGTACCAGCGGGCAATCTCCGCCTGGGCGGTGTGCTGAGGAATGCTGCGCACCAGGAACCAGCGATAGATAGAATCCGCGCCGCGCACACGCGCTTCCACTTCGAACTTGCCGCCGCACTCGAGCGCCGCCTGCCAGCCGAGCCGGAACAGAGGCTCATCTTCGGGATGCAGCGCGCCGAAGAATCCGTCTCCACGCAACTGCTCCATAGGCTTGCCGAGATACTCGCTGAGATGCCGATTGCAGTACTCGATGCATCCGGCCGCATCCGCGCGCCATATCTGCTGTGGAATTGCCTCCGTGAGCATGCGCAACTGGCGCTCGCTCTCCTGAATCTCGATGTTCGATTGCACCAATTCCGCAGTGCGCTCCTGCACCTTCACTTCAAGCTGGTCGCGGACAATACGGATCGCATTTTCACTCCGCTTTCTAGCCGAGCTCACGACCGTAATGGCGATTGCGCACACGAAAAATGCCGTAAGGAAGCTCTGCGAGTCCTTTGCCACCGTCATCGAGAAGAATGGTGGGATGAAGAAATAGGTAATCAGCAGGGTGGAAAGCGCAACGGCCGCAAAACCTGCTATGGCGCCGCCAAACCACGCGCTGCCCATGATGGCGCCGAAGAAAAGAAATACAAACGGATAGGCGATGACATGCTGCAGCGGAAAGGTCCACAACAGTGCCACCAGCACGAAAGAGACAGCCATGGCGCACGGCTTGAGGCAATATTCCATCACCTGGGTCGAGAGCCGGTCCAGTTCCATGGCTGTCATGCTGGCATCATAAACTGATCTGCGCGGTGGAACATACCGGTTGCCCTTACAAAACCGTCTTCGGCCGCAACGCAGTGATCAGCCTCGGAACGAAAGGCCGATCAGAACGCAGCGAGTTTCTCCAACAACGATCACGGCGCCGGCCCATGCCCGAGCCGGTTCAGTTGGCAACCGTTCTCACCGCTACAATCGACGTGTTGCCGGGCACGGCGTTCTCCACTGTAGTGGTCAGCAGCACCTGAAAGTACTGCGGGATGGTCTTGCGATCGGGCGAAAGCGCGGCCAGCGCTGCGCGAAGCTGGGCCATCTTTTCAGGGCCGGTAAGAAACTCGATTGCCGCCTGCGAGCCCTGCGTATAGATGCCGTAGATGAGCAGGACGCGATTTTCCTTTCTCTCGTTGGGCAGCATGAGCACCAGAGCGTAGTCGCGCGTAAGCTCGTTCGTGACCGGGTCAAACTCCGGCTTGTAGAGCGGTTTCTCGCCCGGCTGGGGGTTGCGGTTAATGATCACGCCATCCTGGAAATGAAATCCCTCCACGTTAAGAAAGATCCGTCCGCTCCAGGACTGATTGCCGCCCAGCAGGATGACGTTGTTGTCCTTGATCTCCTCAAAGTTCAGCAGGCGGGATTGCCGCACCGGACAGCTATCGCCGATGTGAAAAAACATCTCGCACAGATCCACCAGCCCGATGGTCTCGCCCACCGAAGTGAAATCGGTCAGCGAGGGAACAAAGACGAACCGCTTCAGTTCCCGGAAATGGATCGTGTCGCGGAACTCCGGAAGGCTCGCCTTGGGTATATCGTGCCCGCTGGCCCAGGTCTGCGGGCTGTCGCCGCCATGCGCGGCGCGCAGCAGCGGGTGGTTGGGAATCACGATGAGCGGCGCTCCGGCGGGCGGAAGAAACGGATGCCAGAACCAGTCGAGATTCGCAGGCATGGCCGCGGCCGCGCGC
>JBAUCP010000414.1:0-5912 GCA_049677625.1 Occallatibacter sp.
ATCCACGGCGCCATCATTGTTGTAATCGCCCACGGCCATGCCGCGTGCGGCAAAGTCCTTCTGAAACACCGGACCAGCATTCTTGCTTACATCATGCAGCTTGCCGTCTTCGCCGTGGTGGTAAAGAAGCAGAGGCTCTTTGTATTTCACCTGGATCGAATAGAGATCGATCATGTCATCCGGATGGCCGTTGGCGAGAAGCAGATCGATCGCTCCGTCGTTGTCGTAGTCGAAGAATTTCAGCCCCCAACCGCTCATCAGCCGCGTATCCTGTGAAATCCCGTTTGCATAGGCTGCATCGTTAAATGTCTCGTCTTTGTTGTTCAGATAAATGGAATACTTCTCGTGATCCACATTCGCGACAAAGAGATCCTGCCACCCATTGCCATTCACATCGGCAGCGTCCACGCCCATGCCAGAGCGGGGCCGGCCACTTTCACTGAACCCAACCCCGGCTTGCAAGGCAATCTGATCCCACTTCCATTGGCCATTCGCACCGGGCCCGCGATTCACGTAGAGAAAGTTCTGCACAGTGTCGTTGGCGACGAAGAGATCCATCCGGCCATCGTTATTGATGTCGGTTGTCACCACGCCCAGCCCTTTGCCGAGAGAGGAAGCGATGGGTGTCCCTCTTGTTACGTCGGTGAATGTGCCGTTCCCATTGTTGTGATAGAGAAAGCTGGCCGTGGGACTGAAGACTCGCGGGACACAATAATAGTTACGCCCGATCTGATTGTTTCCGCATTCCAGTTTGTGTGCACCGGTGTAGTCGACAAAGCTGCAAACGAATAGGTCGAGATGGCCGTCGTTGTCGTAATCGAACCACACTGCGCTGGTCGTCCAACCAGGCGTTGCAAGACCGGCCCGGTCGGTGACGTCGGTGAATGTGCCATCGTGATTGTTCTTATAAAGAATGCACTTGCCATAGGCAGTCACAAAGATGTCAGGCCAGCCGTCGTTGTCATAGTCGGCGACAGCGACACCCATTCCAAAGTACGCTCCACTCACTCCCGCTTTCTCAGTTACATCGGTGAATGTGCCGTCTCTGTTGTTGTGGTAGAGCGCATTGCGGACAGGAGCCGACGGCTTCCAGAAATCGCAGGGACCGCTGTTCACCAGGAAGATATCCATCCAGCCGTCATTGTCATAATCGAGAAAGGCGCAACCCGGCCCGAGGGCCTCGGGCAGATAGCGATTTGGCGACATGGCGTTTTCATGTTTCCACGTGACGCCGGATTCAGCGGGAGGCACCTCAATGAACAACGGCTGTTCTTGCGGCTGTTGCCCCAGCAAGGGGAAGCGCACGAGCCGAGAGGCTCCAACCGCCAGTCCCGCCTGCAGAAAGCCGCGTCTTGTGCACATCATGCGAGCCATTCTATCTTTACGATCCGTACAGACGTCCAGACTGTTTCCTTGTATTGGGTGACAAGCAGCGAATCATAATTTACCCGGGGTACGGCTCTCCTGGCTTCACAACGCGAATTCGATGATCGGTAAATCGATAGTGCGCGCCGGGCAGTTCCAGCTTCGGCATATGACAACTGACGCAATTCGATTGGGAGACGCGGCACGACCGGGCGCCGGGCTTCGCGCCGCCATGACATGCCAGGCATTTCGCCGTGTAGTCCGCCGCTACTGAATCTACTTCCTTGTGTGGATCATGGCAGGCGAGACAGCTAATCCGTTTATCGTATGGATCAAAGCACTTGCTTTCCGTAAGTCGGTAAGGTTGGAAGCGTATGTTTCCGATGCCTGGCTTGCCTTGCGCGGCAATTTCCGCCCATGTGCGGTGACAATTACCGCAGAAATCGGCTACTTCTTGGGCAGAGGTGTTCTTGAGTTGAAAGGATTGGCCATGGGATTCGCCTGCTGGAAGCGGCAGTCCTTCTTCCGCAGAAACGTGCGCATCGAGATTGGCATGGCAGTGTGCGCACTGCACTCCGGGAACCAGGGATTGCAACGTAAGCTTACGCCCAGAGACAGCATCGGTTGAATGGCAGCCCATGCAGAGAAGTTTTTCATCCGGACTGATGGGCCGTCCCGCAGCATCGGCCAGATTAACCGGTACATAGTTCTGGTTTCCTAAAGTCGGCCCGAGCCCTTGCAACTCGCGAAACCAACTGACCCGGCTTTCATACCACTGCCCGTCCTTCTCCAAAATGTACGTTTGCCCAATGGAGAAACTGGCGCCTACGGCCCAAAGGATCGGCATCGAAATGGTCTCCGCTCCGTTTGACACCGAATAGATGCTTTGATCTCCATCGCGTACGATTCTGTAGGTGTAGCCGGCCTGAACAGTTGTTAGTCGCTGGTGTGTAGCCAGAACCTCAGAATCTTTGACCGTCTCGAGTGCGTGCCCCATGGTTGTGGACGGCTGCGAGGTTGCCTGCCAATGGCAATCGCGGCACACAGACGCAGTCGCCCGGTTCGACTGACCATCGGCCGCCGCACTGAGAAGGAGCCAGAGGAACAGAGCATAACGGAATCGCATCATCATCCATATTCCAAGGCAAAATGCAATGGCTCACTGAGGCTGTTCGGGGCGATTTGTGCGCACGCCAGGCTGCTTTGCCTGTGCCTCCGCTGTTAATTTGAGCACGATTTGACGCTCGCGTTTGCCGTCCTCCGGACGATTCAGGCGGTAATATGCCAGCGCGAGGGAGACATGCGCCTCGGTAAACTGCGGCCAATCCTTCACCAGCGATTCCAGGATGCGGCGGGCATCGTCCAGCTTGTCCTCGTCTATATCGACCAGTGCAAGTTGATAGAGCACTCCAGGATCGTCGGGCCTCGTCTGCTGTGCTCTGAGTAAGTAGCGCTCGGCCTCATCGTAATTATCCTGTTGTCGCGCATCGGCGCCCAGTTGCAGATTGGCATCGAAGTTATATGGCTCAACCGCAAGCGCGTTTTTGTACTGTTGCTCCGCCAAGTCGGAGTCACCGGTCATCGTCAAGGCCTTTGCATAAAGAGCATGTGCGTCGCCCAGGTTCGGATTCAGCGTTACGGCCTTGGCAAATTCGTCGCGAGCTCCCGCAAAGTCCGACACGTTCATCTTCGCTTCGCCCAGCATGAGATGGGCTTCAGCAGATTCGCCGTTACGCAGAATTCTGTCAACCAGAACCTCTCCTTGCTCGATTTGCTTTGTCCGTATAAGAGCCGTTCCCAGGAGATAACAGATCGCCAGATCATTGGGATCCTTACTCTCCTCCGGCTGAAGCACGCGAATCACATCCTTCTCGCGGCCCATGCGAAGGTAACAGTCGGCCAGCAGAAGAATGGCTTGGTGGTTGGAGGGTTCTTCGCTATGAACTTTCTCCAGTTCTGCCGCCGCGTCGCTGATGCGGCCCATCTTGTAGTAGACCAGGGCCAGATTCAGGCGCGCTCCGGCAAGTTTTGGGGATTGCTTGAGCGCAGCCTCGTACTCGGGTATGGCTTCTTGAAATCTGCCAAGACCGACAAGTGCTGCACCAAGATTGGAATGGATTGCCGGAGCATCCGGAACTAGCTTCAGAAACTGCCGATACTCGGTAACCGCCTCCTCCAACTGCCCCGAACGCTGTTTCTGGATCGCGTCCTGCACCAACTCCTGAGGAGACTGAGCCTGGGCGAGAACACCCAGGCTGAGAATCAAGCAGAGGATGACATTTCGCATAGGAACCCGCTCACCTGAATCTTATCAGGGAATCGCGTAATGTCATCCGCATTGCCGTTTGCCTGTTTGAAACAACATTGCCCGCTACAGCGTTTCTCCAATTGGTGTAGAGCGAAGCAGATGAACTCAAGTGGCGTTTTCCTTAAGAAAACGCCACCTTGCACGATGGCAGAGACTCCACATAAATTGGAGAAACGCCTTAGAAGTAGAACTTCGATGCTAACTCCAAGACGCGTGCTCCCTGTTTTTCTGTCGCAAAACCGAAGTTCGAGTTGGCCTGCGTAATTTGTTGAGTTGTCGGATCCTGTGTGAACTGCAGGGTAAGGTTCTGGCCGTTCGGGAACGACCACAGCGGGTGGTTGAGGAAGTTGTACGCCTGCACGCGGAACTGCAAACTTCTGCTTTCCGACATCTTGAAGTTCTTGAATACACTGAGGTCGGAATCGAAGAACCACGGGCCGTAAGTTGCGGGCAGCATGTTCGGTCCGTTTTGACCGACAGACAGATTCGGCGCGAAGCAAGCCCCGTTGACGTACTGGTGCGCGCCCGCGTGCGACGCCGGATTGCACTTCACGACAGGATTGAGCTGCTGCGCGTTTGTTCCGAGGATGGACTGGTTGTTGATTGCGATGCCAGTTGGGTTTGCTGAACTGATGGAACCGGGAATGATTGCCGCCGATTGCGGACAAGTGGCCCCGGAGCAGCTGTACGAAAGGTTGAAACTGGTGTTGGAGGTGTACGCGCCGGAAGGAGTGAGGTTCGCTCCGCTCTCCGCCTGGGTAATACCGGAGATCTGCCAGCCGTTGACCGCCCCGTCAACAAAGGGATTGACATGCAGGTGACTGGGCAGGTTGATGGAATACGCGAAATTGAGCAAGTTCCTGCGATCGGTCGGCAACGCGCCATAATTCGCGGCCAGGTTGAACGGATCCACCGCCGGGCTGATGATGCCCAGTGCCTTCTGCCAGGTGTAGTTTGCCTGGATCGTGTAGGCGCCTGCATGGCGAGCCCAGGTAACCTGGAAGGCGTTGTAGTTGCTATACAGATTGTTGGTTGCCAGGTTTAGATCGCCGTACCCCTGGAGAGGACGATACAAGTTGGAATTCGCCGATCCCGGGTTGGTGGCGGAAAGCATGGAACCTAAGGGAACGAGGTTGATGTTGCTGCCCGCGCCGCCCTGCGTGTTTTGCAGATCGCGGCTCCGGTTGCCCAGATACGATAACTCCATGAGCCCGTCGAATGGAGTTTGCTGGTCGACCGATGCACTCCAACTGTCCGTATAGGGCTGATTGTCGTCCTTCGAGTCTACTGCGGCCGGGCTTGCCGGAGTCGCCGCCAGATCGAGGCAACTCAGGTACGCCGTATAAAGCGATGACCCCGTCGAAGGATTGGTTGGGCAGCCCGTTGATCCCACCCACGTGCTCGGCGAAAGAGTGGCTGTGGAGACGCCCGCCGACGCATCCAGGCCGCTGGTGAACTGGCCGGAATGATAGTAGAAGCGGCCCCAGCCTCCGCGGATTACGGTTCTGCCAACGCCGGAGACGTCATAAGCGGCGCCGAGTCGCGGCTGATAGAACATGGCACGCGTTGGGAATCCACCTACAGGAACAGACGAGTCCTTTTTGTGCCATTCGAAGCCACAGTACGTCGGCGAAGACGCGCAGCTCGGTTCGAAGTCCGATAGGACAAAGATCGAATACCCGTCGCCGAGCGCGTCGATCCACGGCTGAAAGTGGGTGAAGCGCATACCGTAGTTGATGGTCAGCTTTCTGGTGGCTTTCCAGGAGTCCTCGACAAAGAACTCAACCGTGTCGTAGTGAATGTCGTTGACACGGTTAAAGTTCGTCTCCTGGTAGCCCGACAGGTTGCCGGTCAGCAGATCGGCATATTCGTTGCCGTAGCTGAACTGGTTGTTCGGTGCCGAAACCGACAAATCACCGTTGGTATAGTTATTTGCCGGCTGGGCGTTGCGAATCCACTCGTAGAAAAATCCACCCTTCAGAGTGTGGGTATTCAGCACCTTAGTCAGCGTGTCGCTCACACTGGGCATGTATTTGTTCGCGTAGAGACCCTCCGCGCCGCCGTCTTCAAACCCGCCGGGATTGAAGACCAAAGCCGCTTCGCTGGGTCCAAACTGACCAAAGGAGGGAATCTGTTTCACCTTGTTGTCGAACAGGCCCGTATAGTTGTAGCCGACATTGGAGCGGTCGATCTTCGATGGATTGGCGAATACGTTCGGGAATCCTACGAATGTGTAGGC
>JBAUCP010000415.1:0-6573 GCA_049677625.1 Occallatibacter sp.
CGGTAGCAGGGGAAGAAAGTGTTCAGGTCGCGTCCCACCTGGCTGGGCTGATCGAGCAGGAAGCTGGCAATATCGTTGATCGCGTTTGTGCCGGCCCCCGATTGGGAGGTCTGGTCAGCCGAAAAAGTGATCGCGCCGCGCGGACTGAAGGTCTGGTCCTGCAGCAGGTCGTCGCGTACCCGGCGCAGGTCCACGCCCCATTTGAACGTGTGATTTCCCACGATCTTGGTCCAGTTATTGACCGTATCGATATTCGACTCGCCTCTGATCCACGGCTCGGAAGCAGAGTAGCCGATCAAAGGCGAAGAGAAGCCGTCGTTGATGGTAACGGCCACCTGGCCGCTGGTGAAGGGCTGGCCGGAGATGTTCACGCCGGGAATGCCCAGGGTAGTTGCGTCGTCTGAGCCGTAGTCGTTTGTCTGCGCCTGGTTGCGCAGGTGGGCAACACCCACGCGCACTTCGGTAAAGAAGGTCGGCGAAAAAACGTGATCGAAGTTTCCGCCCGTACTGTAGGAGTTCTGGTCGCCGGTGCCCTCAAATCCTCCGCCCACCGGACCGCCCAGGAATGCGCCAAAGGCGGGCAACTGGAGCGTTACTGTGTGCTGGAAGCTGAAGCGATAGCTCAGGTGGTTCTTCTCCGATGGCGTGTAGTCGATCTTCCCATCGTAGCTGTCGGCTTTCTTGGAGAACGGAACGTTGTCGGTGTAATTGTTCGAGGGGTTCGACAAGGGCAGGGTCGAGTTCAGTTTGCCGTATTTGCCCACTTGCGCAAGCATATCCTGGATCATGGTGAGCGAAACCTGATTCACCCGGCTCCAGGGAAGCTGGTTGTTGGGGAACGGCGTGCGCGGAATGCCGCCCGCTGTAGTTGCCGGCAGGCCATTGCCGGTTGCGGGGTCGTAGATTTGTCCCTTGCCTGAGACCAGACCTGCGCTCAGATCGATACATCCTGTGGAATCGGAACAGCCTGTTGTCATTCCGGCATTGGTGATGTAGCGCGCGTCGGGAACGGTGAAGGTGCTGGAGACCGCCTCGCTATCGTCGGTGCGGAGAATATCGCCAAAGAAGAACAACTTGTCCTTGATGATGTGCCCGCCGGCGCTGCCGCCGAAATAGTTGTATGACAGGTGGCCCAGTGGTCCGCCGAAATAGGAGCGGGCGTTGACGGCGTTGTTCTGGATGAACTCGAATGCCGAGCCGTGAAGGTCGTTGGAGCCCGACTTGAGCGTCACGTTGGTCACCGCGCCGGTTGCGCGGCCGAGCTCGGCCTCGAAGTTATTGGTCGAGATGTCCACCGACTCAATGGCCTCGGCCGGAGGAATCAGAATCTGCAGCAGGCCGGTGCGCTCGTCGTCGTCGATGCCCTCAATCTGGTAGAGATTGCCTTCGCGCGGCAGGCCGTTGGCTTCAGTTTGCAGCGAGTCCTGCGCGTTGAAGAACTGCGAGTGCTGGAAAACCGCAGGCGCGGTGCCGGGAACCAGATTGAGCAGAGACTGGAAGTTGCGGTTGGTGGTGAGCGGCATCTCCGCCACGCTGGCCGCCTCGATCTTGGTGCTGATGTCGGCGCGGTCGGTTTGCAGCACCGGCGGGGCGGTCGTTACCGTGACTGTCTGCTCGATGCTGCCGGGCAGCAGCGTCACGTCCACGCGGGTGGTCGTGTTGCTGAGCAGGTCGATGTTTTCCTGTTGGGCCTTCTTGAATCCCTTGGCATCCACGATGACCGTATAGGTGCCGGGTTGCATGTCTGGGAATGAGTAGTTGCCGCTGCCGTTTGAAACCGTATCGTGCGTTGCGCCGGTTGACGTGAGCGTGGCAGTTACCGCCGCGCCGGGAACCGCTGCACCGGTCTGGTCGGTTACGGTGCCCACGATCGTGCCGTTCACTGCCTGACCCGATGCGAACTGCGTCATCGAAAGCACGCAAAGAGCCGCGAGAAACCCGGTAATGAAACCCAGTAGCCTGCGTTGAATCATCCGATCCTCCAAGTGGTCTTGCAAATGGTCTTGCCGGTTATGCCGTATATAGTTCGAACACTGGACAAAGACGGCGCTACAAGCCTTCCTTTGATCCGCCTGGAAAGCTTTACCCCGCCTTCTATTGCCTTCCAACCGGCCGCCAGTGCTCAATTCTGGTCTGTTGCGGTTCGCACACAGAGAGATCCCACGCGACTGTATCGAACCCTGCGCATTCTTGGGGTTTGACCCGTCCACAGGCAAGGGTGATACCGTATGTTACCGATATGAAAATAGGTTTAATTGCTATTTATCTGACTTAAAATAAGTAATTTAACTGAATGGATGGAATGACGTGCGAGAGTCTGCGGCCGGAGCGCAGCGGCAGCAAAAGTGGTCGTGACAATCTGCTGCGGGGTGATGTATGCTACGGGCCGATTAGGCGGTAGACGGATCGCATGCTCGAAACTACGCACACCGGAGTTCAATGGATGCCAACCTCCCAGGAGGAACGGGAGCTGGTGGTGCAGGAATTGGAGACGATCCTCGCCAACCATCACTTCCGCGGAAGCAAACGCTACCCGGCGCTGCTCAAATATGTAGTGGATGCGACCCTGGAGGGACGCACCGGCGACTTGAAGGAGCGCACCCTGGGGATCGAGGTGTTTGGCCGCGCTCCGGATTACGACACCAGCGCGGACCCGGTGGTCCGCTTCAGCGCCAGCGAGGTAAGAAAGCGGCTGGCGCAGTATTATCACGAACAGGGCGAGTTGCCGGAACTGCAGATCGAGCTTCCGCTGGGTTCTTACCTGCCGCAGTTCTTATTGATGCACCCTGACGCCTCAAGAGCGCGGCCGGTTCCTGTGGTTGCGATCGCAAATCCGGCACAAAGCCGATTGCGCCGGTTCCGCCCGGCTCTCTTTGGCGCGATTGCGGCAGTGCTGTTGCTGGGCGGCGTCTTCGCAGCCTATTCCTATCGCAATTTTTCCTCGCCAAGCGTTGCCGCTGTAGACGACCTTTGGGGACCGCTGCTGAAATCCGCGGGCCAGGTCGTGGTGGTGATGGGAACCAGCCATCCCGGCAAGGTGCAGATGGAGACGGACCAGACCAGTTTTATCGACCACATGACCGGGCCGTATCACCATGTGTCGGTGGCGACCGCAGTGGCTCTCGCGCATCTTGCGGCCATTCTCCGGCTGCACGGTAACCTCTACGAGGTGAAGGAAGACACCGAAACCAGCCTGACCGATCTTCACGCGCGCCCGGTGATTCTGATCGGAGCTACCAACAATGCCTGGACCATGCGGCTGTTGAGTTCGTTGCGGTTCCGCTTTGCATTTGACGGACGGGTGGCGCAGATCCAGGACGCGCGGAGCCCCGCAAATACAGCCTGGACGGTCGATTTCTCGAAACCTTACAACTCGGTGTACACCGATTACGCGATTGTTGCGCGTTTCCGCGATCCCATCACCGAGGGACCGGTGATGGTGATAGCCGGTCTGGGCTCCTATGGAACCGAGGCGGCGAGCGAGTTTGCCACGGCTCCGCGCTATCTTGAACAGATGCTGAAGAGCGCGCCCTCCGGATGGCAGAACCAGAATGTCGAGTTCGTGATCAAGTCCGACGTGATCGGCGGCAAGGCCGGTCCGCCGGCGCTGGTCGCCTCCACAGTTTGGTGAGCCGGATATTCCCCTCAGGCGGGCTACGCAGGCGCGCGGAGAAATTCCGCTCAGAGTAAACTGAGTCTGTAAACGACCTTGCACAAGTGATGGAACCGAGTGCATAAATCCGGCCTTGAATGGGCACGGCTTTGGCCGTGCCGGGCAGGGCGCATCAACAGCGGGCGCGGCGCAGACCTTAAGGGACGGTGAGCAATGTTAATTGGGCACTCGATTATCAACGGCGAACAGAAGCAGGGAAGCGGCAGCGGTTTCACGGGATTTGATCCGGCTTCGGGCGCGCAGCTCGATCCGGTTTATTCCTCCGCTTCGCTCGAAGACCTTGAACTTGCGGCCAACCTTGCGGAACAGGCGTTTGGGTTTTACCGCAGGACGCCGGCGCGCGAGCGGGTGCATTTTCTGCGCCATATTGCCGCGGGCCTCGAAGCAATCGCGGCGGAGGTGGTGGAGCGGGCAAATAAAGAGACGGGCCTGCCCGAAGCGCGTCTGAAGGGCGAGCTGGCGCGCACCGTGAATCAGTTCCGGGTCTTCGCGCAGGTGGTAGAAGAGGGCTCGTGGGTGAATGCGCGCATCGATCCGGCGCTGCCCGAGCGCAAGCCGCTGCCCAGGGCCGACATTCGATCGGTGCTGCGGCCGCTGGGTCCGGTCGCGGTCTTTGGCGCGAGCAATTTTCCTCTGGCGTTCTCCGTGGCCGGAGGCGACACGGCCTCGGCCCTTGCCGCGGGCAATCCGGTAATTGTGAAGGCCCATCCGGCGCATCCGGGCACCAGCGAACTGGTGGGCCAGGTGCTGAGCCGCAGCATGCGCGAGTGCGGGCTGCCCGCAGGCACGTTCTCTCTGCTCTTCGACGCGGGCACGCAACTGGGCAGTGCGCTGGTTGCGCATCCGGCCATCAAGGCCGTCGGGTTCACAGGATCGTTTGCCGGCGGCAGGGCGCTTATGCAGATTGCGGCTGCGCGTCCCGAGCCCATCCCCTGTTTTATGGAGATGGGCAGCACGAATCCGCTCTTCGTACTGCCCGGCGCTTTGAAGACCCGCGCCGCGCAGATCGCCAACGGACTCTTCGGCTCGTTCACGCTGGGCGTGGGCCAGATGTGCACCAAGCCGGGCCTGGTTTATTTGCCGCACGGTGAGGACGCCGAGATGCTGGTCTCTGCGCTCAAGGTTCTCGTGGAGCAGTCGTCCGCATCGGCGATGCTCACCGATTCGATATGCCGCAACCACGCGAAGGGCATGATCCGGCGCCAGGCGCACGAGCGCGTGGAGATGCTGGCGCAGGGTGCGGCGCATGCTGGCTCGGGCGGTGCGTATGCGGCGCCGGCTCTGTTTCAGGCCAATGGCAGCGATCTGCTCGCCGATCCGGAGCTGGCCAAGGAGATCTTCGGGCCGAGCGCGCTCATCGTCCGCTACAAGGATGCCGCGGAGCTGGCGGTGCTGGCCGAGGAGCTCGAAGGTCAGCTCACCGCTTCGGTGCATGGAACCGACGCGGAGATTGCCGCGCACGCCGACCTGATGGCTACTCTCGAACGCAAAGCGGGACGGCTGATCGTGAATGGCTTTCCAACTGGCGTTGAGGTCTGCCACGCGATGATTCATGGCGGACCCTATCCGGCCACCAGCGACAGCCGCACCACATCGGTGGGCACGCTGGCCATCTATCGTTTTGCGCGGCCGGTGTGCTACCAGGATTTTCCGCAGGCGGCGCTGCCCGACGAATTGAAAGACGAGAATCCGCTGGGCATCTGGCGGCTGATGGATGGGCAGTTCACGCGCGACGCGGTGCGCGTTGAGACGCTGGCGCCGGGAGACTGAGCGTGATGGCGCCGGCCTGCAAAATCGCTTTCGCGCGTGATCCATGGGAATGTAAAATCAACCCGCGCGCAGCGAACTCCCAAACGGCTGCCCGCGCCGAGAAGCGAAAGGGCCTTCCATCGCAACCATCACACTGACATCGATTCTGGAGACGCCCGACGCCGGGCTCCTGCGCGTGACCACGCACGCACGCGGACCGGCCGGAGTGTTGCCGCTCACGGCCGAGATGCTGCTCACCGAGCCCTCGGGAAATCTCTTCGGGTTGACGCAGAACGCGGGCATGGGCTGGAGTCCGGAGCGGTTGCTCGATCCTGAGTTTCTGATTCTCAGCACGCACGGCGGCCTGCGCGCCGAAAATGGCGAGCCCATCGCGCTGGGCTTTCACAGCGGCCACTGGGAGGTGGGTTTGCTGGTGGCCGAGGCTGCGCGCGAGCTGAAGGCGCAGCATGCGACGCCCTTCGCCGGCGCGTGCACAGATCCCTGCGATGGGCGCACGCAGGGCACAACCGGCATGATGGACTCGTTACCCTACCGCAACGATGCGGCCATCGTGCTGCGGCGGCTGATGCGCTCGCTGCCCACCGGCAAAGGCGTGCTTGGCGTGGCTACCTGCGACAAGGGGTTGCCCGCAATGATGATGGCGCTGGCGTCGTCCGGCCGCAAGCCCGCGGTGCTGGTGCCGGGCGGCGTAACGCTGCTGCCGGAGTCGGGCGAGGATGCGGCCAAAGTGCAGACCATCGGCGCGCGGTTTGCCCAGCACCAGATTACGCTCGAGTACGCGGCCGATGTGGGCTGCCGCGCCTGTGCTTCGCCCGGCGGAGGCTGCCAGTTCCTGGGAACAGCGGCTACGTCGCAGGTGGTGGGTGAGGCGCTGGGGCTCTCGCTGCCGCACACGGCGCTTGCACCCTCCGGCCAGCCGGTGTGGCTGGACGCGGCGCGGCGCTCGGCGCGCGCGCTGCTGCGGCTGCATCAAATGAGTCTTGGCGTGCGCGATGTTCTTACGCCGGCTGCCGTGCGCAACGCGATGGTGGTGCACGCGGCCTTTGGCGGCTCCACGAATCTGCTGATTCATCTCCCGGCCATTGCTTACGCCGCGGGTTTGCCGCGGCCCACGGCAGCCGACTGGGCTG
>JBAUCP010000416.1:0-4502 GCA_049677625.1 Occallatibacter sp.
GTTCTTAGAATACTCCGATCTCCATCTAAAGCTGAAGAGCTTTCAGACCGCGGCCAGCGCCTGATCCAGGTCGGCGATGAGGTCTTCCTTGTCCTCGATGCCGATAGACAGCCGGATGCGGCCCTCGTTGATGCCCATCCCGGTGCGCGTCTCCTCGCTCACCGAGGCGTGCGTGGTTGTGGCCGAGTGAGAGGCCAGCGATTCCACGCCGCCCAGCGACTCGGCGTTGATGAAGATCTTGATCGCCGCCAGGAACCGGGCCGCCTCCTCGCGCGACTTGAGCTCGAAGCTCATCATCGAGCCGAAGCCCTTCTGCTGCTTCACGGCCAGATCGTATTGCGGATGGCTCTTGAGTCCCGGATAGGCGAGCCGGCCGACCTTGGGGTGCGTGGAGAGGAACTCGGCTACGGCGAGGCCGTTCTCCTCGTGCTGCTGGATGCGCAAAGGCAGCGTCTTGATGCCGCGCAGGACCAGGAAGCACTCGAAGGGCGACATGACGGCGCCGGCGGCCTTTTGAATGAGAAGAAAGCGTTCCTTGTGCTCCGGTTTGGACCCGATGAGCGCGCCGCCCAGGCCGTCCGAGTGGCCATTCAGGTACTTCGTCGTCGAGTGCATCACGATATCCGCGCCGAGCGCGAGCGGGCTCTGCAGAGCCGGCGACAGAAACGTGTTGTCCACGCTGACTTCGGCGCCGTGGGCATGGGCGATCCGGCTCACTCCGGCGATATCGGTGAGCACCATCAGCGGATTGCTCGGGGTCTCGATGTGCACCAGCTTGGTATTGGGCCGCATGGCGGCTTCCACCGCGGCCAGGTCGCTGGTGTCCACGTACTCGATTTCGATGCCGTAGCCGCTGACGATCTCGTCAAACAGCCGCACCGTGCCCGCGTAGACGTCGCGTGAGCAGAGCAGGTGGTCGCCGGCGCGCAGCATGGCCACCAGGGCCGCGATGGCCGCCATCCCGGTGGTAAAGGCGTGGCCGCTGACGCCTCCCTCCAGCGCCGCCAGCGCGGTCTCAAGGCGGTCGCGGGTGGGGTTGCCGGCGCGCGAGTAATCCCAGCCGCGGTCCGTGCCGATGCCGGTGAGTTCGAAGGTCGAGGAGAGATAGAGCGGCACGTTGACTGCCCCGGTCAGCGGATCAGGATGCTGGCCGGCGTGAACGGCAAGGGTCGAGTACTTGTAGTTGGACATAAGTGCTATTCGCGATGATCTCCTGGTTCTAGCTTATCGCGTCGGGCGGGGAAATTATCTCTGGCCTAGCCAGTTCTGAAGAACGCCTGCGGGGCCTCTTCAGCTTCATTCAAGATGGCAGCGGCTACGGGAGATTTAGTTCTGGCCGCCTGCTGAGGATTTTTCCTTGCGGGCCACTGGGAAGTAGCCGGTGCGGGTGCGGACGGTCAGCTTGCCCGCGCCCTTGGCGTCCGCCACGACTTCAATGTGCCGGAAGCCGGGAACCGAGGTCGGCTTGGTAGACCGGTAGCCGAGGGTGTACTGGCTGCGGATGTCGCGGGCCACTTCGGCCGCGATCTGGTCGACTTCTTCAATCGATTTCGGGAAAAAGGCCATGCCGCCGGTCTCGGTTGAAAGCATCTCAAGAGCCCTTCGCGCGTGGCGGACTTCGGCGCGGCTCATCTCATCGCCGAAGAGCAGGCCAATGGAGTAGATGACCGGGCCCGATAGCTCCTGCACGCGGTGGATGGTCTGCTCCAGGTTCAGCGTGGAGGCGTTGTCTTCGCCGTCGGTAATGAGAACCAGCACCTGCTTGGGACGCTTGCCGTCGTTCACCAGCTTGTCGGCCGAGGCAACCACGGCATCGTAGAGCGCCGTGCCGCCGCGCGAGTCGATGTGAGACAGGCCGTCGCGGAGTTTATTCGGGTCGGAGGTAAAGTCGCAGTCGATGAACGCCTCATCGGAAAAGTTCACCACAAAGGCCTGATCCTCCGGATTGGAGGCCAGAACGAGATCGAGCGCGGATTTGTTGACCGAGGGCCGCTTGCGATACATCGATCCGGAGTTGTCGATAACCAGGCCGATGGAGACAGGGAGATCGGTGTGCTGGAAGCTGAGCAGGGTTTGCTTCACCCCGTCTTCGTAGACCTGGAAGTCGTCCTTGGCGAGGTCCTGCACCAACTGGGTGCCGTTGAGCACGGTGGCGTTGAGCACCACCTCTTCCACGTCCGTACGCAGCACGTAGCCGCTGCCCTCCCTGGGCAGTTGGGCGGCCGGGGTGGGAGCTGTCCCGTCCGGCGAGCGGATGGGGTCGCTGTCGGCGGGAAACCGCGGCGCCTGGCTGGAAGCTGCAGGTGCGGCGGCCTGCGGGACCGCTGGGGTGGCGAGGGCGGGTTGCGTAGCAGAGATGAGCGCCGCGCCGGTAAGCAGGGCCGCGCAAATCAGGTTATTGCAAGGGCGCATAGTAGCCGGTGCGGGCATAGACCGTGAGCGGAGGCAGTCCTGGAGGAGGATTCACCTTTACCTTTACTTTACGCCACTTGCCGTCGCGGGTCAGGTCCTTGGGCCGGTAACCGATCACATACTGGTTGCGGAGCTCGGTGGAAATCTTCTCGGCGATGTCGCTCATCTCGTCCACATCGTCCACGCGGAACATGCGCCCGCCAGTGGAGTCGCTCAGATCTTCAAGAAGCTGCGGCCCGGTGCGCTCTTCGGGGGTGGGTGCGTAAGGATCGAAGATGCCGATGGAGTAAATCTCCACGTCGGACTCGCGCACCTGCGCGCGCACCTCGCCCTCGGTGTAGCGGGAGCGGTTGTCGCCGCCGTCGGAGACCACCAGCAGCGCCTTGCGCTCGTGGTGTGCGTCCTTCATCTTGGCCACGCCGTAGTAGATGGCGTCGAGCAGCGCGGTGCGGTGGCCGCTCTGTACCGTGGCCAGCCGGGCCTGAATGTCTTCGACCGAGCTGGTGAAGTCCTCAATCAGCTCCGGCCGGTCATTGAAGCCGATCACAAAAAACTCGTCCTGCGGATTGGCGGTCTTGATGAACTGCAGGATCGCCTCCTTGGCGCGGACCAGCTTGGAGCTCATGGAACCGGAGAGATCGAAGATGATGCCGATCGAGACCGGCGCGTCCTCGCAGGCAAAGCTGGAGATCATCTGCTCGCCGCTATTCTCGTAGACTTGAAAGTCATTCTGCTCGAGGCCGGTGACCAGCCGGTTCATGGGGTCGGTGATGGTGACCGGAACCAGGACCAGGTCGACGTCCATGCGGATGAACGATCCAGGGTGAACCTTGAGCGCTTTGATGCCGGTCTCAGGAGCTGCCTCGGCGCCGCTGGGCTCTGTGGCCTGGGCAGCGGTGCCGGCCGGCGGCTGAACATGCACCCGGTTCAACTGGTCGTCCTGGCCCTGGGCGCGGCCCAGGCAAAGACCCAGCGCCAGCCCGCCAATCCACAGCAGCCGGCGAGCCCTATATAGATGGCCGCCCCTGTTCGGCGAAATGCTCTGGGGGGGACGCATAGTCATAGCACAACACCCTGAGATTGACCGCGATAGTAGCACGATTGCCTCATCTGTGGTGTAACCAGATTGTAACCGCGTTCCCGTATCCCGGTATCTGCTGGCTACCCGTACCCTTACGGACGCTGGGATACAATCGAGCGTAAGCAATTCAGCGTCCGGAATTTGATGGGGCGAGATGCGGGCGCTCAAATTATCGATTGCTTCAACGCGGAGCACGCCTTCCTGATGGCTCGTATCTATCCGTTTCGCGCCTGGCGTTACAATCCGTCAGCCGTTCGCCTGAATGACGTGGCCACCCAGCCCTACGACAAAATCTCGCCTGCCATGCAGCAGGCTTACTACCAGCGCAGCCCGTACAACCTGGTGCGGATCATTCTGGGGCTGCCTGAACTCTTCGATGCCGAACGCGGAGAGAGCGTCTACACGCGGGCAGCGCGGGATTTTCGCGCCTGGCGCGACCAGGGGGTGCTGGTCCAGGAAAAAGAACCCTGCGTGCTGGCTTACGCGCAGCGCTTCACGGTTCCGGGAACGCAGGCGGTGAAGGAGCGGCGCGGCTTCATTGCACTGGGCAAACTCCACGATTATGCGGAACAAGTGGTCTTCCGGCATGAGCAGACGCTGGCCAAGCCGAAGAGCGACCGGCTGAACCTGTTGCACGCAACGCGGGCGCACTTTGGGCAGATTTTCATGCTGTACTCGGACCCGGCGGGAAGCATCGAGAAGATTTTGTATGACGGCAACGGAGCCGCCGAGGCCGAAGCTACCGATGAATATGGCGTGCTGCATCGCGTTTGGCGCGTCAGCGATCCGGCAACCATTCGGCTGCTGACCACCGCGATGGCCGATAAAAAGCTGATCATCGCCGACGGGCACCATCGTTATGAGACGGCGCTGAAGTACTCCAAGGAATTTGAGGGGAGTGCCTCGGCGAAGGCCGAGCACTCGGCCAGCCAATTGCCGCTGCCGGCATTTCCGGAAGCCGCGGTGATGATGACCTTCGTCAATATGGATTCCGACGGACTGGTGATTC